>CAZSDV010000012.1:0-1573 GCA_964605715.1 uncultured Acidobacteriota bacterium | reverse complement strand
TCCTAAAAGATTGTGTATATGAAAGGCGCTACTACAGAACCTTGTGCGAGTATTAACAAACCTCCAAGTATCAACATTACAATGATGATAGGAGCTAGCCATAGTTTTTTACGTACACGAAGGAAAGCCCAAAGCTCTTTTATAAATTCCATTTGGCGCGCCTATTTTAGAATTGGCTTTTGAAGGAGCCCGATCGGATTGGTTCTATACGTGATATCCAATGGCTGGCTTTGTTTTTCAATTTGAGACTTAACTCATCGCGCCCGCTTAATCGCATGAGAAATCCGATTGGTGTAAAAAGACCGAAGAATATTATACCGAGCACAATGGGGCTAACAATCATGCCTAGCAGCAGCCCAAACTTCATCCAAAGCTTATTCAAAGGCAATAGTGCGTCAGCTTTGACGATAGAGACAGTAAAAAATATTATTGCGGTTGCGCCAAAGACATATACCCATGCTAACGAGCTATTTGAGTAAAAATATACAGCGGCAATTGCAAACAATAGAGTGAAGAATAATCCAAACTTCTTATTCGAAGGAAGTTCGACTTCTGGAAAATTCATGTGGCCTAATTCTCTGATTTATTGATACATGCTGGCTAGTAAAAAGTACCGATTGAAACACTAATAATAGGTGTTTCAGGAGATAAACAACACACTTTTCTTCGTCTACAGTAATACGGTGTATTTGGGCAAAAGTATTTACGTACTAATATATTGAGATATAACTTCCTTCTGCAGTTCTATGGTTTTTTGAAATTTGCTCAGAAACAGCGACAAGACATTTAAAAACCCGATGATAACTATTTTTACCACGTAATGATTTTCATAGAACTGCCGTTTTATTCCCACTCAATCGTTCCTGGGGGTTTGGAGGTGATATCGTAGACTACTCGATTTACCCCTTCCACTTCGTTAACTATTCGTGTCGAGATGCGCTGAAGAAGATCAGCAGGCAAGTTAGCCCAATCCGCCGTCATTCCATCCTCAGATTTTACTGCACGTAAGGCAACCGTTGCTCCGTAGCTCCGTGCGTCCCCCATTACGCCCACACTTGATACCGGCAAAAGGACAGCAAAGGATTGCCATAAATCTCGGTAGAGCTCGGCATTGGTAATCTCGCCCATAATGATCCAGTCCGCCTCACGAACCATTTGCAAACGTCTTTCGCTGATTTCCCCGACCACGCGTACAGCCAATCCAGGCCCTGGAAAAGGGTGTTGCCAAAGGATATCATCACTCAGGCCAAGCTCCTTTCCTACAGCACGGACTTCATCTTTAAATAAGTCACGTAATGGTTCTACCAATTTAAATTTTAAATTAGTAGGTAATCCACCAACATTATGATGACTCTTAATTGTTGCTGCAGGCCCTTTAACCGAAACTGATTCAATCACGTCAGGATACAATGTTCCCTGAACGAGATAATCTATTGACCCAAGACGCAATGCCTCTTCCTCAAACACACGAATGAACTGCTCACCAATAATTTTTCTCTTTTTTTCTGGATCAAGAATACCTTTTAAACTATTTAGGAATTTTTTCGAGGCATCCACCACGCAAACCTTCAAG
>CAZSDV010000011.1:39519-45262 GCA_964605715.1 uncultured Acidobacteriota bacterium | reverse complement strand
GGTTTGCCTCCTTTTGCTATTTTTTCAAGCAGTGGCAAAAGATCTTTCATATTGGAAATTTTCTTTTCGTTAATCAGGATCAAAGCATTTTCTAGTACACACTCCATCCTTTCCGGGTCGGTAACGAAGTAAGGGGAAAGATATCCGCGATCAAACTGCATCCCTTCAACTACTTCAAGTGCAGTCTCCAGAGTTTTGGACTCCTCGACAGTGATCACGCCATCCTTTCCGACCTTTGCCATTGCTTCGGCGATGATTGTTCCAATGGTTTCATCGTTGTTAGCCGAAATCGTGCCTACCTGGGCGATCATGGTACCCTTAACGGGTTTCGAGAGGGTTGCTAGTTCCAATGTCGCTGCTTCGACGGCTTTATCAATGCCGCGCTTCAGAGCCATAGGGTTAGCCCCGGCAGCCACTGTTTTGATTCCTTCACGAATGAGGGCCTGGGCTAATACAGTTGCTGTCGTGGTCCCATCACCGGCGACATCGGAGGTCTTTGAGGCGACCTCTCTAACCATCTGCGCACCCATATTTTCCATCGGTTCCTGGAGTTCAATCTCTTTCGCGACAGTTACTCCATCCTTGGTAATTGTGGGAGAGCCAAATTTCTTGTCTAGGACCACGTTTCGACCTTTGGGTCCCAATGTGATCTTAACCGTGTCCGCCAGGTAATTAACCCCGCGGAGGATGGCTGCGCGGCTGTCTTCACCGTGAACAATTTGTTTTGCTGCCATCTAAAAACCTCCTGTCCTTGTATCCCACGCTTCCGCTTTTTGACGGCTTAATGAAGCATTGGGAAATCGGAATAAATTTTAGAAACGCCTGGCTCTTATCCAGCCTGGCCACTAATACTTGCATCATTCAGTCTAGGCTGTTTCAAACACACCCAAGACTTCATCTTCCCGGAGAATTACATACTCTTCGCCTTCAAGTTTGATCTCCGTACCTGAGTACTTTCCAAAAAGGATTCGGTCTCCCTTTTTGACGTCGAGGGGGATAACTTTTCCATCTTCTGTTTTTTTCCCTCCACCGACAGCGACAATCTCGCCTTCTTGGGGTTTCTCCTTGGCGGTATCAGGGATTATGATTCCACCTTTAACGGATTCTTGCTCTTCGATTCTCTTGATCAGAAGTCGATCATGAAGAGGCCGTACAGTCATATCCCAACCTCCTTTCTTTTTCCTTATATACTGTAGATATACCTGCGATTGGGTACCTCTCTAAGAGTTTGGTCCGCCACACCCGCAACATTCGGACGGAACCACATGCCACAAATTAAAGGGTACCTTATTAAGATAAGTAAGAGAGCTGAAAATTGTCAAGAAATTTCTAGCAGTCAGTTACCGCGAGTGCTAGAAAAATTACCTAACTCAAAGTAAATGAAGAGGATATGTTTTGGCAATCCTATCTTTTTAATTCAATTCCAAATCCTTTGATGTTTTCGTAGGGAGGTGTGGTTGATTGTTGCAAGGGAAGGCATTATCGTGCGAGGATTCTAGGGTTGGCTTTAGAAATTACTCAAATGCTGAAGGAATAAGAGTTACTTGCGGTGGTCTTAAATTTACAAACACCAGATAATCTGAGGCTGGACAAGCCCTTTATTGAGTTGCTGAATGTCAGTAAGGCTTTTGAGGACAGTTCAAAGCAGAACCGCCGGGAGGTTTTGAATCAAGTTAGCTTTCGGGTGTATCGGGGTGAAACGGTGGTTGTGTTGGGGCGTAGCGGCGTGGGAAAGAGTGTGCTATTGAAGCATATCATGGGGTTTTTGGTGCCTGATTCAGGGAAAATTTTCGTAGACGGCCAAGAGATCACTGGTAGAAGCGAAAAAGAGATGCTCCTGATTCGCCGTAAGGTGACCATGGTTTTTCAATCGGGCGCCCTTTTTGACTCGCTGACAGTGAGTGATAATATCGCCTTTCCATTTCGGGAAAAAAGGACTTTTTGTGAGGAAGAGATAGACAGGCGCGTTGGGATACTTTTGAAGCAGGTTGATATGCTTGATATTGCCAGCAAGATGCCTTCCGAACTCAGTACAGGCATGAAGCGAGCGGTATCCATTGCACGTGCTCTTGCGTCTGAGCCGGAGGCCATCCTTTATGACGAACCGACTACGATGGTCGACCCATTGGTAGCTCAAGTTATAAGCGATCTGATTTTAAAGTTGAAACGAAAAACTCGCTTGACATCCATTGTCGTAACACACGATATGAAGTTGGCCCGCAAGCTTGCTGACAAGATAGTTTTTTTGGCGGAAGGTAAGGTGGCTTATTTTGGTCCCACGGAGGGATTGGCTAATGCGGATCATAATTTGATTAAAGAATTCATTCACCTGGATAATATTCCTTTTCTTCAATCGCGCAATAAGTCAATTTCTTGATCAGTACGTCCTCTTTATTACTTTCCTTTTGAAAAAAGGCACCATTCTTTATTGTGATCACAGCAGTATCTTTTTCTAAGCAGGAGAGCTCTGTTGGTTTCTGTGTGAACTCTAGCCCTGTACTCTATTTGGATTGTTCGTACTTGCGATGGATTATTTTTCTGGGGATTAGGGGTAACCCAGGCAGTCTTATGCACTTTTCTCCAAATTGCGTCTTAAGGTTCAAATAAGGACTGCACGAAATCGGAAGGATTAAAGGGAATTAAATCCCCCATTTGTTCTCCTATGCCGACGAATCGGATAGGGAGTCCTATTTCGTGAGCGATGGAAACAACGATGCCACCCTTAGCAGTTCCGTCAAGTTTAGTTAGTAAGATGCCTGTTACCCCGACTCTTTCAGTGAATTGGCGTGCTTGAGCCAAGCCATTCTGGCCCGTGGTTGCATCGATGACTAAAAGAATCTGGTGCGGAGCTCCTTTGACTTCTCGTCCTGCAATACGGCACATCTTTGCCAATTCGGCCATCAAGTTTTTCTGTGTGTGAAGGCGCCCTGCAGTATCGACAATCACTGGGCTGAGTTTGCGTTTTTTTGCGACAGTGAGGGCATCAAATACTACTGCTGCCGGATCAGCCTCAGGTTTTTGCTTGACTAGTTCAACGCCTAATCGATCAGCCCAAATTTCAAGTTGTTCGGTGGCTGCCGCTCGAAAGGTATCTGCAGCTGCCAACAAAGGCTGGTGACCCCTTCTTTCCCAGTAGTGTGCTAGCTTGGCAATGCTGGTGGTTTTTCCAACTCCATTAACCCCGATGACAAAAACAACATTAGGAGTTTCTGTCTCTGGGATTTCCTTCTTGACTTTGTTGGGCCCCATGTATTTCTGGCCAGAAACTTCAATCATAGAAAGAATTATTTTCTGGACAGCGGAAGTAAGGTCTGAGGCATGTTGGAGCTGACGTTTCTCAATGCGATTGCGGATGGTAGCTAGAATTTCCTGAGTCGATTTTACTCCTAAGTCAGCAGAAAAAAGTGCTAACTCTATATCGTCCAGTATTGATGGTTCAATATGGGCCTTGCCTTCGGTTATTTTCTTTAGGCGCCCCACTAGATGCACTTTGGTAAGGGTCACGGCCTTTTTCATCCGGTTCGCAAGGCCTAGAGCTTCTTTCTCATTGCCGAATAGAGTTTGAACCATTGTTAAGATTCTAGCCTGGTCTACAGAATCCGGCAAGCAGATGGAGAATTTCGTTATTCCACAGGAAACGTTGGCTTTTGTTGTCTGGGCATGGAAAGTTTTGGTGGTGGCCTAACTGTATGTTTGTATTTGGATGGCACTCTGTAGTAGTGGAGATTATCTTTTTTATGAGGCTATCCCTAGGCTAAATTAATGGCAATAAAGAGTTCATGAATGAATTATGAAGTGTTTAATTATTTTTGTCGGGTATGTAATTTTGCAGATTTATGACTTTGGTTAGGCTGGAAAAATGTAAATATACTCACCTTTTCTTTGTTAAATTTGCAGGGAAGTGGGCTAGCTTGTGGTATGTAGTTCCCTCCGGTTTCAATGAGCTTTCGAAGAGAGAGAATCCTTGCACGGTGATTGGATCAAGAGCTGTAAGACTATCTTCTAAGAAATAATTTTTAATTTCAGGTTGTAATCGAGGGACCCGAAAACGCGCAAGAGTAAGGTGAGGTTTGAATGTCTTTTGCGGCAAGGGAAACCCAATTGTTTCAAGGGATGTGTTCAGTTTTACTGAGAGATCCTCAAGTGGCGGGCAAAGTTTGATTCTTACCCATAGGACCCGTGGACGTCGCGCATGCGGGAACATACCAAACCCCTTAAGGTGGATTTTGAATGGGTCAATTGGAGGAAAAGCAGAGAGGGCATGGGAAACTTGCTTGATTTTCGAAGAAGGGGTTTCTCCCAGAAATGCCAAGGTCAGGTGGATGCTTTCAGGGCGGACTAAAACGGCCTCGTATGAAAATTCAACGAGTTTCTTTTGCCATTTTCCAAGTTCAACTCTGAGCCCCTCAGGAATATCTAAGGCAATAAAGGTACGCATAAGTGAATTAGGAGTTATTCCATAAGTCTTTTCCTTACCCAGTTAAGGCTAGCTTGCGAAGCCAACCTCTGCACCTTTTCCCGTTCTCCAGTAAACCTAAATTCTCGAACTTCCGAACCATCTTTTCCAGCCAGGCCGACATAGGTTAATCCCAATGGTTTGTCAGCAGTTGAGCCTCCTGGGCCACATAGGCCAGTAATGGCTAAGCCGAGCGATGCCCCAGTTTTCAGGCGTACCCCCTCAGCCAGGGCTCGGCAAACTACTTGGCTTACGCTTCCTTCGCTTCGAATGAGGTCAAGGGGTAGACCAGCAAGCTGGGTTTTTGAGGCATGGCTGTAGCAAATAACACCCCCAAGAAAATATTCTGAACTGCCTGGGTATTGCGTAAGGCATTTGGAAACTCTTCCTCCCGTCGAACCTTCTGCTAAGGCAATAGTCATTTCTTTTTTTCGAAGGAGCTTACCTACAGTTTCCTCGAGGGTTTCTCCACAGGAAGAAAAAATGAACCATCCGAGTTCTTTCTCAATTTTCTTGCCCACTTTAGCAATTATTTTTTTCGCAGCCTCTTTGCTATTGGCTGCTGCCTTCAGGTGAATCTCGATTTCTCCAGGAGAGGATAGGATCGTGGTAATCAGATCTTTGCACGGTTTGTAGATTGGGGCGATGCGTTCATCGACCTCTGACTCAGTTAGGTCAGCAACCTTGTAAATTTGTGTTACCAGTTTTCTTTCTGGCACTATTCGTCTTAACCGCTCCATGCAATCAGTTTCAAACATAAACTCAAGTTCACGTGGTGGACCGGGCAGGAGAATAATCTCTGCATTGTTGTGTTTCAACCATAAACCGGGCGCTGTTCCTCTTGTATTTTTTAGCCATATCGCACTTTTTGGAACCTGGGCTTGTCTAAGATTAATTGATGCCATTTTGCGACCAATCTTTTTAAATCGTGCCTCGATTTGCCTACGAATTTCCTCCACTTCACGTAGTTCATAGCCTAGAACTTCAGAGAACACCTCCCGTGTCATGTCATCCTCAGTTGGACCCAATCCACCAGTGACAATGATAATAGCTGATCGTTGCAGGGCAGCTCGTAATACCTCCGCTATCTGTTCATGGTGGTCTCCCACGACGGTCTTGAGCTTTACTTCAATGCCCAATAAATTTAATTGTTTTGTGAGATACAGCGAATTTGTATCTAGGTGGTGAGGGGTTAAAAGTTCCGAGCCAACCGCGATGATTTCTGCATCCATAGAAGTTTGTTTGTGTTGTTCAGCCTTTGATATTCCAGAAAACTGTCTCTAAAGA
>CAZSDV010000011.1:0-39499 GCA_964605715.1 uncultured Acidobacteriota bacterium | reverse complement strand
TTTTCCAAGGGATTCAGGCGAGTAAGGGTTGGCCTACGACATTCCAAGGAAGCTCATAAACCGAATTTGTTGTTGAGAGGACCGTTCTTTGATCCTTTCCGATGGCCAATCCGACCAGGTTAGGTCCAGAAATTACGAGTTCCGCTTTCCCGCTCTGAGTGATCCGGACAATGCCACGCTGACCGCGAAGTGATGCGGCCACGTAAAGGTTGTCCTCTTGATCAAAAGCTAAACCTTGAGGTCTTCCTAGGCCACGGTAAAATTCTGAAACTTCTCCTTTTGGAGAAATTTTGAGAATAACATCAAAACTCAGAGTTGTTGGGCTGGCCAGGTAAAGGTATCCACTTGGCCCAAAAGCCAAATGATAGGCAGCCATTCCTGGCTCGAGAGTTGCAAAAACAAAAATTGTTTGTTTTTGGTCAATTTTGAAGATGGTTCCGCTACGGTCCCCGACGTAAAGGTTTTCCTCATCATCAAATGCAATTCCTGTTGCCACACCCATGCCATCAGCGTATACGCTGCGTTCTCCCGATGGAGATACTTTATACACATTTCCTTCGAATCGGCTGGATACATACATTTGTCCCGCGCGGTCAAAGGTAATTCCTGTGGGGTTCATAATTTCTGTCAGGAATGGTTGAACTTCCCCTTCTGTGTTGATTTTGTATACTGATACAGAGGTTCCTTGGCCCCGCGACCCACTAAAAGTTACAAAAACATTGCCCTTGGCATCAACGGCAGGATTCGCAACGGGATGGAGATTGTCTGCAAGTTGACGGCCGATGACGAGGTCCATGGGGGGACTTTTAGCGTTCGGGGTTTTAACGGTTATCAAATTTCCGGTAGCTTCATCTGGAACACGTACCAGGATCAGTTTTTCGGAACTGATCGAAATTCTTCCGGCCACTTGACCAAAGTAAACTTGTGGCTGAGCAGCTCCATTTTTCTGGAAACCTCGACCCCGGATTAGAACTTCACCGCCTGTAATTGCGGCCTGGGGGGTAATGCTCTTAATTTCAGGATTATCTTTCACTTTTTTGTTAATCACTAATCCTCCTTCTTAGCCCTGAAGAACGCCAAAAGGACCTCATGCAGCCAGGTTCCGTATTATTAGGAGTAGCGCAAGGCTAAAAAGTCCGGCGACACCGTCATCCAGCATAATCCCCCATGCCCCTGGGAGCTTTTCGGTAATCCGGACTGGAAAGGGTTTAAAGATGTCCATGACTCGAAAAAGTATAAAGCCTATGACGAGATCCTGCCAACCTGCATTAGATGTGCCCAAGAATGTCACCAGCTGCCCAAAGACTTCGTCGATGACTACTGGGGACGGATCCTTGCGATTGAAACACTTAATTGCCCTCTGGGAGCTCCAAAGGCCCACAATGCCCACTGTAACGACAGTAATTGCCTGTATCGCTGACAAGTAGTTTTCAGTTAAGGGTATCTTACTGACACCCATGAAAAAGACTAACCCTAATAATGCTCCGGAGCTTCCCGGTGCGATCGGGGTGTACCCTATGGGACCGCAGGTGGCAATCCAAGTGGAGAACTCTCGTTTTTTATTAGACACTCCCCTCCTTTACCTTTTTCGAGGGAGGAAACGGGCTAGTTTCGTCTTGGTCTTGTATTGTACTCACTACGTATCTTCCCGAGGCCCAATTTCCAAAGTCGGCTATTTTGCACCGGTCACTGCAAAATGGGCGGAAGGAATTTTGCGAATAAATCATTTTCGTTTTACAAGTTGGGCATCGCATTGGCGGCTGGGGCATTCTCGGTGGTGCAAATCTGTATCAATTTTGGCTGTGATGACGGTGTGGATTGCACGGGTTCGGGATCACAGGCCCAGCGCTCAGCCAGGATTTTCCCGATCAGGTCGTAGTCTGAAGATTTCTCAATTTTAACAAAGCGACATTGGCCAGGGCGAGGTTCATCCCCCTCAAAATTGTTTACTAGGACCTTTCCATCAATTTCCGGAGCCTGAGATTCCAGTCTTCCTTCAAGTAGAAGCTCAGTTTCGGTGGAAATTCCTTCGACGAGCAATGGAAATTTTTTACCCACCAAAGACGACAGGTTTTTCCGAGAAATCTTTTGTTGTAGTTTCATCAAGTGCCGCTGGCGAATTTTGGCTTTTGGGGCGGGAACAGGATTAGGCAAATGAAAACTTCCACTGGTTTCTTCGTTCGAGTAGAGGAATACTCCCAGATGGTCAAATTTTGCGTCCTCGATAAATTGGCACAAGGCTTGAAAATCTTTATCGGTTTCTCCTGGAAATCCAGTAATCATAGATGTGCGCAGGGTAACTCCAGGAATTGTCTGGCGTACCTTTTCCAACTTCTTCAAAAATTGGTCACCGTTTGAACCACGCCTCATTTGTTTGAGTACTGAACCACTCGAATGTTGCAGAGGAATATCTAGGTACTTGCAGATTTTTTCCTGACTTGCCACGGTTTCCATTAAGGCCTCAGTCAAGCGGTTTGGATAACAGTAAAGGAATCGAATCCATGATAGCTCTGAGATTTTTGCTAATTGAGACAGTAATGTTGGTAGGCCATTCTTGATTCCTAGATCCTCTCCGTAGCTAGTCGTGTCCTGTCCGATTAGTGTAATTTCACGAACACCTCTTTGAGCTAAATTTTCCACCTCGCTGACGACGGATTCAAAACGGCGAGAGCGAAAGCGGCCCCGCATTTTTGGAATTACGCAGAAGCTGCATGGATGATCACATCCCTCGGCAATTTTTACATAGGCAGAATGAGAGGGGGTAGCCAACACGCGAGGTGTAAATTCATGGTAAAGGTAGGGAATGACCGGATTTTCATTGACTCCATTTTTCTTGTCGGAGCAGACTTCTGTAATTTTTTCAATTTCGTTTGTGCCCAGTACAGCGTCTACTTCTGGGATCTCGGAGAGTATCTCCTGGCGATATCGTTCCACCAGACAGCCGGTTACCACGAGTTTTTCCGCTGTACCGGTTTTCTTGTACTCAGCCAATTCCAGGATGGAATCAATTGATTCCTTTTTCGCGGGCTCAATAAAGCTGCAGGTGTTTACCAAGAGGATCTGTGCCTCTTCGGGCTTGGAGGTTAATTCGTATCCTTCCTTGACTAACATACCCATCATTACCTCGGTGTCTACAAGATTTTTTGGACAGCCAAGGCTGATGATTCCTACTTTTAGCATTATTCCCCTCGTTGAGTATGTCGACAGACAGACAGACAGACGCTGCAAGATTCTAGCATAATTCAAAGGTTTTTCCGGAAGCATCCATTTATGAGATTAATAAGGAAAAAATATTTACCGCCATTAGCGGTCGACTATAACCTGCCTGTATACGTGGACATCATGTTCCGAAGAGGAAACTAAATACTTTCCGTCTGGGGAAAATGCTACGATGCGAACCGGACCTTTGTTGTCTGATATAGTCTGGAGTAGATCACCTTTATTGGAGGACCAAATACGAATACTCTTATCATCTCCTCCAGAAACAATTTGGCTGCCATCAGGAGAAAACTCGACCCAGTTGATTGTGCCCGTGTGTCCTTCAAGAACTTGCTGGGTTGACCAGTCGGAAGTTTTCCAAATACGAACAGTTTGATCTTGGCCGGCCGTTGCTATGCGGGAGCCATCGGATGAGTAAGAAATGCAGAGAGGAACCGCTTTGTGTCCTTTTAGCGCAGTGATCATTTGCTGATCTTTGAGGCGAATTACTACGATATCACTTTGAGAACTTCCTGCAAATCGAGTTGCCAGCAGCAGTCGGCCGTCGGGTGAAATGGTAAAAACATCTGGACGGCGAGTAAGAGCTTCAACCTTTAGCTTCCCAACGCGATTCTCTTTCACTGACCAGAGGTCAAAACCTCTTCCTGAGTACCGGACCAGGTAACTCATCCGAGGAAAGTAGATTGAAGATCCAAATTGCTTTCCTTGGGCCATCGCTTTCACTGTTCCTTCTAAGGAATCTTGCATGATACTCCAGCGAAAAATTAGCTCTGGTGTTTCTAAAGTACTCTCTTCGTCGTCACCCCGCATTTTTCCACGAGCACGAATGAAAATACTAAAATCATCCAGAAAGTTTGCACTTAATACATTGAGGTCGGTCACATCTTCTACTTGAGGTTTTAGGACACGTTTAATCTCCTGTTTCTTCAAATCGAACAAGACCACAGAACCTATTCCTGTGACCACCAGGGCACTTCCGTCCGGAGAGAAGGCATTCTGGACTGATGAGGTGGGATCTAGGTGCCCTTCAAGTCTGACCATGGAAACCCAAAGTGGACGAGTCCCTATGGAATCAATGGTTTCAATCTGTATGGATTGAGCTCGATTTGCCCATAGTGTTAATAGACCTGTAAGGATCACTAAGGAGAACGCGATGCGAAGGAAGGGTAAATTTGAGCACGAAACCTTCTCAACCTGCTTCGAGGTGACGTTTTTAGTTCTGTCTTCTAGGGGAATAGGTCTCAAATCAGAGTATTTCTCCTTGGGCCAGTTTTTTGACAATGCCACGATTCGCTTCTAAGAATTGATAGCATGAGAGTTCTTTGCGAGGTACCCATGCAATTTTTTCAAATATTCGGTTTTCAATTTTCCCTTTGTATTCTGAAATGCTAAAGAAAGCAACTTCCACAAACCGGTCCGGATAATGGTGTCGCAATCGAAAAGTCTCTGAACCCACACTTGCGTCAACTCCCAATTCCTCTCTTATTTCTCTTTGTAGAGCGGACTTTAAATTTTCACCCTTACAAACCTTTCCTCCTGGGAACTCCCACTGGAGTCCATACACATCTGCATGGTGTCTTTGACAGACAAGAACCTTGTCTCCGTCAAGAAAGATCGCTGCAGTTACTAAAATAGGTTTCTCATCTGAAAACATTCGGATTTATTTTAACTCAAGTAAATTAATTTCGGGAAGATACACTGGGCCCTATCGGGTTTTAGTTCTTTAAGTCAGTTAACGGTTTAGATGATAGGTTTGGCAGTGGATGCTAAGCAATAAGGTTTCTGGTAGCCCAGGCAGCTGAATTTATGGGAGCTCCACAACGGTGCGCCCAAGAATAGATCCTTCGCGCATGCGGTCAAAAACTTGATTAATCTCTTCGAGTTTACAGGTCTCAACAATAGATCGTATTTTACCTGATGCTGCCAGCGCCAAAACCTCTCGTAGATCTTGCCGCGTTCCTATGGCACAGGTCAGGATTCTTATTCCTTTGCGAATAGCCCCAACAATTGGCAATCTTAAGTTTCCTGGGGGAAGGCTCACCAGAACAAGAGTTCCACAGGTACGTAGTGCATCAAAGCAATGTCTTGTTGCATCAGCCACCGGAGCGAAGTTTAAGACAGCATGGGCACCACCTTCAGATGCGATAATTCTTCCAGGGGATTTACTGGATCCATTAATGACTCGGTCAGCCCCTAGCTTACGGGCTAGGTCAAGCTTATTTGCACTGAGGTCAACTGCGATCACCCTGGCTCCCAGGGCTTTTGCAATCTGAATTGCGCACTGGCCAAGTCCTCCCACCCCCCAGATTGCGACCGTCTCGCCTAATCCAACCCCGGAAATCTTGACTGCCCTATAGGCCGTTAGTCCTGCACAGAATAAAGGTGCAGCTTCGGTAAATTTTAATTCTGCGGGAATCTCCACAGCGTGTGAGGCTGGAACCCGGACGTACTCGGCAAAGCCTCCATCTACCATCATTCCGGTTGAGACAAAAGCAGGGCAAAAGCGCTCTCTATTGCTTTGGCAGAATTCGCACGCACCGCAGGTAGAATATATCCAGGAAACTCCTGCGCGGTCGCCCCGCTTAAAATTCCCAACTCTGGAACCAACCTTATCAACCACTCCTGCTATTTCATGGCCGAGGATTAAGGGAAGTCGCGGTAAAGCCCAATCACCCTGTGCGATATGAAGATCTGTATGGCAAATGCCGGAAGCTTTCACCTTAAGCAGAATCTCGTTGCTGCCTGGTTGAGGTTTGTTTCGAGTTTCAAATGTTAGACGCGTTTTTGGTTTCTGTAGCACGACGGCGTTCATTGTTAAATTGTTCCTGTGGTGAAGTTGGGTTAGGCATGACGAAGTGTAACTTTAAAGTTTCAAGCTACGCCATACTCATTTTTTGCATAAGTGTCAAACAAAAGAGAAAAATTCCCCTCATTGCTTACAGGCTTTTCCTCCACTTCTTGTTGGCCCTGACCTTTACTAAGGGCTCAGCTTTTGATTTTCTCAGCCTAGTATATTCTTTCATTTCAATGCTTTCCAGTCTAAATACCTTTCTGTTTTTGGAGTCGAATTTTGTTGATTGCAGTTAGAAATTTCCTTGATTGAAAATCAGGAATTGTCAGATTTCCGGATAGAGCCTTGGAGCGCTAGAAGTGCTCCCACTGCTCCAGGCAGGACGGTACTTACAATGAAGATTAGTAAGGCGGCGTTGATAGCAATTGCGGAGGCCACTCCTTGGGAGCTGAGGACAGTCATTGCCGTTCCTTCACGAAGACCAAAACCTGCAATGGTTATAGGGATACCGCTCGCCAGCAAGATCCAAGGAAAAGCAACAAGTGCAACAGTGAATTCCACCTCCGTAAAGGCTCGCAACAGGGCATAAAATGCCATCATATCAAGGAATGTTGAAAGGATTGAGAGTAGGGAAGCCCGGAGTATTGAAGGTTTCGAGCGCAACGGCTGGCCAAACATGGAGCGAACTCTTTTCGATAGTATTGAAATCTGGGCAAGAGAGGAGATAACACGAGGAAGAAAGATAATAAGTGGTAGCAGAATCAACCAGATAAAGCTTGCCACGATAGCCACTCTAAAGGGAGCCAAGCCGAACAGACTTACTAGGGCGAAGGTAACTAAACCCCAGAAGTCCAGTGATCGATCTACGCAGTTAAGGATAAAAGCGTTACTGTTCCTGTTGGGAGGAAGGAAAAGAGTACGACCTAACTCTCCAAGCCGACCGGGCGTCATGATGCTCAGAGAAAACCCCCCTAAGAGGGAGCGAGCTGACAAGGATATACTAGTTTCTGGGAATTCAGATTTTAAGAGCCCATGCCATTTCAGAAGGCGTGCCGAAACCATTAGTCCTGCAAATCCAACTGCAACCAGCAGCCACTTAGGGTTTGATCCGAGGAGCCTTGCAGAGATAATTGAAATTGGGACCTTATAGAGAATGAACCCAAGTGTCGCTAAAGACACCAGTAGCTGGATTAATCGAAGCTTTCCCATATGGAATTTCGTGTAGGAGATTAAGAAGTGGAATGAAACTCTTCTAGTTTGATAAATAGCAGGGTGTCTCCACCGCTGATTGACCTCTCCTGTTCAGGCTATTATACAGCTTGTCTAGGCAGGTTTCTACTGGCTCCGACGCTAACGAATACGCCAATTTAGCCTAAACCCTTCAATTTCTGTTCATGCAAACTAGTTTCCGCGCCCTCGGGCCAGCTTCAAGGGGCTGCTATAAGCAAGATGAGAAGTTGGATTTTGATGGCCATAAACCACATCGGGAGTCTAATCTCTTCTTTTTTGGTTTCACTCGCCTGAAGTTGTCCTAGAGGGGGAAATGTGAGGTCTAAGGGCCATGGGTTCCTTAAATGCTAACCCATGACTGGGTCCTGAATATTTCCCCTAAACCAAAGAAAAATATAAAAAAACCTCTTGACAAGCCAATACCTAGAGTGTAGTTTTGTGGTTAAAAGTGGGTAATAGTAGGTGAATGTGAAAATCAGGGGTAAGGGAGAACGGCAGTTAGAAAATAATGTTACGCGGCAGCTACACAGCAACCATAGATAGCAAAGGGCGGCTCAAAATTCCTGCTGCTTTCAAGTCTGCTCTTGAAGAGAGCTACAGTGTTGAGTTTTTCGTTACTAGCCTTAATGGTGACTTTGTTCGAATCTATCCATTTCCGGTCTGGAGAGAAATCGAAGACAAATTAGCTGGCCTGCCATCTTTTGACAAGACCAAGAAGAAATTTCTGAACCGTACCAACTACTTTGGCCAGATGGTACGCATGGATGGACAAGGCCGGATCCTCATACCTGTGCTCTTGAGGCAGACCGCACAAATGCGAGGTGAGATTGCAATTCTTGGTGGGTTGACCTATTTGGACGCTTGGAGCCGCGAGCGATTCCGGGATGAGATTGATCAAAATCCTATGACGCCGGAAGATGAGGAAACTTTGAGCAATCTGGGGATCTAAATGCACTTCCCTGTGATGCCTAGAGAAGTTATGGAGTTTTTGAACGTGCAGCCAAACGGTAACTACGTCGATGTAACAATGGGTCCAGGGGGACATTCTACCCAGGTATTGGAGAAGCTTGAGACAGGAAAGCTTCTCGGTATCGATTGTGACCCTAATGCGATAGATGTCGCTCAAGAGCGCTTGGGGAAGTTTGGTAGCAAGTTCTTCTGTCTGGAGGGAAACTTTGAGAATGTCAGGGAATTGCATGCAAGAACTGGCATTGGACAGGTTCAAGGGGTGTTGGCAGATCTAGGTTTAAGCTCCTTGCAGATTGAAGATCCACAGCGAGGTTTCAGTTTTAAGTTGCCTGGTCCTCTCGATATGAGAATGAGTCCTTCAGGGTCAAGATCAGCTGAAGATTTTATTAACCATTCCAGTGAGCTGGATCTATCTAATATCTTTTTTCAACTTGGGGAAGAACGTTACTCGCGCAGGATTGCGCGAGCTATTATGAAGGCCCGCCCTTTTCGAACAACCACCGAACTGGCGCAGGTGGTGACGCGAGCAATCCCCTCCCGGGCGGGCCTCCACCAAATTCCTCACAAACGGTTCCCGAGACCGCTCATGCGTCGTCACCCCGCAACGCGCGTATTTCAGGCACTAAGAATTGCTGTAAATAGGGAGTTGGAAACCTTGGCCACATTTTTAAAAAAAGTACCTGAGGTTTTAGCGATAGGGGGTCGATTGGTGATAATCAGCTTTCATTCCCTTGAAGATAGGTTAGTTAAGCAAGCTTTTCAGTCCTGGAGTCGTGAAGGAAGTTTTCGGTTGTTGACACGAAAGGTTGTTCGACCCAGCAAGATGGAAGTTCAATCTAATCCTCGAAGCCGCAGTGGGTGTCTCCGGGCCGCCGAAAAAGTTGACGTGGGTAGATCAACTTAACTTTTCGAAAAGGAATGAACCTTAGGTAATGAGTTCCCAAACTTCAAAGATAGGGAGGAAAAAAATCCGAAGCAAGGGTCTTGCAGCGGCTCGGAGTCGAGCAAATGATCTCCATTTTTCACAACTTATTGACAATTCTGGATTGGTTCGCAAGGTAGACCCCAGGAAGCGACGCCAATGTTTCAGGTTTTTATTTTTTGGAACATGTTTATTTCTTGGGTTCCTGGGCTATGCCCTGTACCAATTTGAGTGCCTTCGATTGGAATACCAAATGACTGAATTAAGGGCTCGCTATCACACTCTTTCAGAATGGAATCATAAGCTCCGACTTGAAAAGGCTGCACTCGGGCGGTTGGAGCGAATTGAAATCATCGCCCGAAAAGAACTTGGTCTTCAACCGCTGCGAACTGACCAGGTAATTTATATGGACCCAAAATTGAGATCAAAGTTGAATATAACTTTGGCACATAACGAAAATGGGGACGATAAAAGTAAGGTTTTTCCATAATCAATTTAGATTGCACTTTCGGATTGAATTATGAGGACCAGAAAACGGGATCAGCTCCTATGGACTCGACGGGTCGTGGTTTTAGTTGGGCTCATTTCGGTATGGGCTTTGGTAATTATTGTACGCCTCTATAACCTTCAGGGTCCTAGACATGAAGAATTTCTTAGTCAAGCCAAGCGACAGTCCCAACGGACCGTTGAGATGGCTCCTCGTCGAGGAGATATCCATGATCGCCATGGCGTTCCGTTGGCTATCAGTGTTGCCGTTGATTCAATTTACGCTGTTCCCTCAGAAATTCCGAACCCTAGTTTAACAGCTCGACTGCTGGCACCTATCCTTTCGGTTTCTCAGAAAAAATTAGTTAGTAGATTTAAATCCCCCAAATATTTTTGCTGGGTGAAACGACGAGTAACTGCCACTGAAGCTGATCGGGTAAAGGCGTTAAAGTTAAAAGGAATCTATGCACGCGGAGAGATGAAGCGATTTTATCCGAAAGGAGATTTAGCTGCACACGTACTTGGCTATGTTGGATTAGACGGTGAAGGACTTGCCAGTATCGAATACAAGCTTAATCCAGTTCTCCAGGGAAATCCCGGGCGTGTTTTGTTAGCGGCAGATACAGAATCAACTTCGATCCAATCCCAGGAGTGGAAAGCTCAACCTGGAAAGGGTGTTTCGCTCACTGTTGATGAAAGCATCCAATATATTGCAGAGAAAGCAATTGATGAAGTTGTAAGGCGCTACCAACCGGAGGGTGCCACGGTAGTTATTCAGGATCCTCACACCGGTGAGGTTCTAGCTATGGCCTCTCGACCTAATTTTAATCCTAATAGATACCAAAAAGTTCCACAGGAAAATTGGATCAACCGAGCAGTTGCTTGGGCTTATGAGCCAGGGTCAACCTTTAAGCTGGTTACTTTAGCGGCGAGCCTGGAGGAAGATCTTACTACTCCGGAAGAAATGATTGATTGTGAAAATGGATCTCTGGTGGTGGCAGGACATCGAATTAAGGATCATGGTTCGCACGGTGTGATTACAGCTACGGAAATATTAGCAAATTCCAGCAATGTTGGAGCTATGAAGTTAGGGCTGCGAGTTGGGGAGAAAAATTTTTACAAATACATCGAACGATTTGGTTTTGGACGTCCCACTAGCATCGCATTACCTGGGGAGAGCAGTGGATTGCTCAGGCCACCTGATCAATGGTCGGGAATATCCCTCGCTTCAATTTCCATGGGTCAGGAGATTGGAGTTACTCCAGTCCAATTGGTGGCGGCCTTTTCTGCAATTGCTAATGATGGTGTTCTTGTCAGACCTCGCATTGTACGGGGATTGCTAAATGGTAGCCGATATGAACCAGTGCAGTCCCCCCCAGGACGGCGGATTTTAAGTTCCGAAACCTCACGAGATTTGGCTCGGATGTTAGCTGTTGTAGTTGAAAGCGGTACGGGTCGTGCCGCGTCACCGGAAGGGTATTCTGCCGCGGGGAAGACTGGCACGGCGCAAAAAACCGACTCCACAGGAAAATACTCCAAAAATAAATATGTAGCATCCTTCGTGGGTTTCGCTCCTGTAAGTAAACCGGTGATCACAGTCCTTGTTGTGGTCGATTCTCCTGTTGGGGGAATTTATGGAGCTGACGTAGCAGCACCAGTGTTTAAATCAATCACGGAAAAGACATTATCTTATCTTAATGTTCCTCATGAAAATTATTCTAGTGGTATTCAGCTCACATCATTCAAGCAGCAAAGGAACCCTTTTGAATTGGAAGGAGATGTTCAAGGGGTTCCTCGACTCATTAAATTGAACTCAACGGAAGTTACCCTTCAGCCTTCTACAACCTTTCCTCTTTCGAAGATTTCTCTTTTGCAGCAAGAGGGGTCTATCTTTTCTGACATTGATACTGGACTCACCCTTCCTAATTTCATTGGTTTGCCGCTTCGGAATGTAGTAAGTCGTTGTGTTGAGTTGGGGCTCAAGTTGCGAATTCAGGGTTCGGGTCGCGCCGTTCACCAATATCCTAAACCAGGTTCCCGCGTACCTAAGAAAGGGGAAATTTTAATAAGTTTCGCAATGTAAGGCGGAGATGCGAAAAGGGAGGGTTTGGGTATTTTACCAACCCTTCCCTATAAAGCAAATTGGGTTCATGAAACTCACTAAAAAAAGAAATTGTTTTCAAGTGCTTCTCAGGGGAGAATGACGCATATGGCAGGCCTGGATCCCAATACCTTTTCTGTGCTTGGAGACCTCCCGTACCAACGAGTCCGTCGATTAATTTCGCTTGGATTAGGTGTTGGAATCCAGGCATCAGTTCTTTTTCTTCTTGTGGTTGTAGGGATATTGATTCCTTCTAAAATAGAACCCTTTATTGGAAGGGCACCTATTTATGTCAAGCTTGCTACGCCAGATTTAACGAAGAATGCTTTGATCCCTAAGAAACTAAAACCGAAAAGGATACAGGCCCCTGAATTTAAGGAAAAACGTATCCAGGAACTGATAATACCTATAGACAGATCAATTCCAATAATTAAACCACTTGAAACTAATATCCATACTTCTCTTCCTGTAAGACAAATACCTACGGTGGCCTTAGCTAAAAATATTCCAAAACCCGAGCCTAATCCAGTGACAACTGGTGTTTTTGAATACACAAAAAAAATAATTCCAAAACCCGAGCCTAATCCAGTGACAACTGGTGTTTTTGGAAATTCAAATGGGATAATTGGTGATGCAAAAGGGAGCAGCCTGGGTAATGTTGCAAAATTGGGGTCTTTTGATTTTTTGCCTGGAAGGGTGCATGGAAATCTAACGAGGAAAGCTGGTAATATTGAAAGAGGTGTTGTTAGCTCAGGATTTAATGGTGGAGTTTCCCCCCCAGGAAACAATACATCAAAAAAATCTATTGTGCGGTCAGGGGGATTTGACAAGAAACCCAGTTTAAATTCTCCAGGCAACCCTTTACATAAGACAGTGGCAGGTCTTCCGGTTAAAATAATTTCAAAACCTAAACCAATTTACTCAGAAGAGGGTATCAGATTAGGTATAGAGGGAGATGTCGTTTTGGAGGTTATTTTCATGGCATCAGGACAAATAAAAGTTTTAAAAGTTTTAGAAGGATTGGGACATGGCCTAGATGAATCTGCCTGTATTGCTGCGGAGAAAATTAAATTTCAACCTGGACAGAGACAGGGCAACCCTGTGAACGTCAAAGGTAGGTTACGGGTAATTTTTAAATTAGCGGGGGGTGGTCAGTGAGTATTAATAAAAAAAAGTTAAGTAGAATAATTTTTCCCATTGCGTTTATCTTACTGGCTAAAACGGGACAGGCCGCACCCCTTGCATTACAGGAACCACAAGGAGGGGAAGTGGGCATGGTGCGCCAACTGTTGGATAAGTTGATCGCACGCGAAAATGAAATCATGGATATGTTGCCAAAATTCAGTCCTCGTGTTGAAACATATCTCCAAATGGTTAAATCCCACAAAGAACTCGGCTTATTCCCCTCAAAGGATAAGTATTACCTGGGAAGGATGACTTTTGAAACAAAGGTAAAAGGAAATCAAAAAGCAACTCCAAGTTCATTTCTCAAAGAGAACTCTACATATAAGGTACCCCGTTTTTTGGCCAGATCAATAAGTGGACCATTTAAGCATAAGTTGCGTATGAATAGTCTTGTAAGGGCTGTTTTTGTTGATCCCAGGGGATTAGATCACAAAAAATACCAATTTAATTTTGTACGAAGAGAGTTTCTTGGTGAAGTGCGCTGCTTGGTGTTCAATGTTGTTCCCAAGCCTAAGTCCGGTAGAGGTTTGTTTAAGGGGCGAATATGGGTTGAAGATAGGGATCACACTATTGTCCGTTTTAAGGGTGTCCGTGTTAACCCTCCTAAATTTTACAAATATATTCATTTTGATAGCTGGCGGAAAAATATAAAACCGGGGTTGTGGGTACCGGCTTTTATTTATTTCGAAGAGACGGATATCGACCTTCATGCACCTTTGAGTATTATTCCCAAATCCAAACATCTACGGGCACAGGCGCGATTTTGGGGATATCAGCAGTCCATTGAAAACCCAATGCAGAAGCTTACTCAAATCCTTGTGGAGGAGGATGCGTCGATAAATGACCCATATAGTTTTGGTCAGACGCTTTCTCCATTAAGTAGTCAGAGAACATGGGAGATGGAGGCAGAGAATAATGTTATTGAAGCGCTGGAGAGGGCAGGCCTCGTTGCCCAAAAAGGGGAATTTGAAAAAGTGCTTGATACTGTAGTCAACAATTTAATCGTTACAAATCAACTTGAAGGAATGCCACCTGTCCGATCTCGAGTAATGTTGACGTTGCCCCTTGAATCTTTTGCTATTGGCCGTTCAATTCTTGTTAGCCGAGGTCTCATTGATGTACTTCCAAATGAGGACACCCTTGCTACGATCTTAGCTCATGAACTTGCCCACCTTGTTCTTGGACATCATAAGGACAACCGGTATGCCTTTTATGAGCGGTTAATGATTCCTGATGAGGACATAATTAAAACTCTAAAATTTAATAGGAGTAGCAATGAGGAAGCAGCTGCGGATGTGAAGGCTTTTGAGTTATTAAAGAATTCTCCCTACAAAGATGGCCTTCGTAGCGCTGGCTTGTTCATGCGTTCCATGGATGATCATGCTAAAAACCTAAAGAGTCTTTTTGGATCTCACTTAGGTGATCGCCTGTCCAACAGCAGCGAACGCCATTTATTGATGGAGCTGAAGAGAAATGCACCAAAACTTCAGCATCGAAAAGTTAATCAAATTCCAGCATATCCTCTCAGCTCGCGGCTTGAAGTGGATACCTGGAGTGGCAAGGTTTCATTGAAAGACACACCTCCTGCCCCGTATTATTCTCGAGAAAAAATGCAATTCTTAGTGACCCCCTTATTCCTTCAGTTGAGGAGAATAGAATTTAAGTCAGGTAAGAAAGTGGCGGAGAAAAAACACAAGGTACCAAAAAGAAAAAAATAGAATGAAAATTAGGCAGTTTCTTAGCCGGGAGGCAATCCTTTATTGTGGGCTTGATCAAAACCTTAATATTAGCTCACTTGCCTACGATTCTCGTAAAGTTCAACAAGGAGCTCTCTTTTTCGCTCTACGCGGCACCATTCATGACGGAAATAAATTTGTTTCTGAGGCGCTTGAGCAAGGGGCTCTAGGGATAGTTAGTGATAAACCCCCTCCATTTAGCCTCTCGAATGTTTGGATTCAAGTTAAAAATGCAAGACAGTCCTTATCATCCGCAGCTTGTGGTTTTTACAAAAACCCACAAAGTAAAATTCAATTGATTGGTGTTACTGGGACCAACGGGAAAACAACAACGTGTTACCTCATTAATTCGATACTTCGTGAAGCTGGTCGGGTAACTGGTTTTCTGGGGACAATCGGGTATCAATTGGGTAACAAGCGGTTTCCATCCAAACAGACAACACCTGGATCTTTGGATCTTAGCATTTTCCTTTCTGCCCTTTTAGAGCAAGGGGGAGACGTTGCTGTGGTGGAAGTATCCTCCCATGCATTGGCCCAAGACCGAGTGTTTGGGTACCCTTTTTCAGTGGCTGTTTTTACTAATCTCAGCTCTGATCATCTTGATTACCACGGGACAATCGAAAAGTATTTTGCCGCGAAACAGAAACTGTTTGGAAATAATGGTGCTGGTTTTCCTCGATTGGGGATCTTTAATTTGGATGACCCTTATGGCAAGAAATTGGCTAACGCCTTCGAGAGATCTAAAGTTACATATGGACGAGATAGATGCGCACATATACGTCTAATCTCTAAACGGTCCACCTTTTCCGGTTTAGATGTAACATTGAAGACTCCTTCAGGGACAGTAACCCTTCATTCATCTTTAATCGGCGAACACAACCTTCTAAATATAATGGCTGCAGTTGCCACAGCTATCGGCATGGAAATAGGTGTTGATTCAATAGTTGAAGGAATTACCCAAGCTTCCTTTGTTCCGGGTCGATTCGAAAGAATTGAGTTGGGCCAGCCGTTTGAATTGGTGGTGGATTATGCGCATACAGAAGATGCGCTTAGAAATCTAATTTTATCAGCACGGAAATTAAATACCCAGAGAATCATTACTCTTTTTGGGTGTGGGGGTTGTCGTGATCGGAGCAAGAGACCTTTGATGGGAGAGACTGCTGGTCGGTTGAGTGATTTCGCGATCCTCACATCAGACAATCCGCGAACGGAAAATCCAATCGATATTATGAATGATGTTCTTGTGGGTCTACAAAAATCTGGAGGGAAGCATTGTATTGAGGGGGACCGTAAAAAAGCGATTCGCCTAGCTCTGGAAGAAGCTCATCCGGGAGATCTTGTTCTTATTACAGGAAGAGGACATGAAACTCACCAAATCTTGGATGATCAGGCCATTGAGTTTGATGATCGGGAGGTTTGCCAGGAAATTCTAGCCGATTTTCACTATTAAAGGTAAATTTGGATAAGAAATTAGTGTGAAAATTGGAAAATTCGAAGTAAATTGCCCCTTTACGGAAAAAAAGGAATCTCCTCCTGGAGAGCCTCTTTCTGGTAGACCAACGAGCGCCTCTATGAATTTGGAAATTCAGGAAGTTGCAAAAATCTTAAAAAGTAAAGTATCTCCCCGGGCTGCAGTTTGCCGAGGATATTCCTTAGATTCTCGGAATGTGCGGCCAAATGAATTATTTTTTGCAATTACTGGGCCTAATTTTGATGGACATGATTTTGTTGCCTCTGCAATTGACAGGGGAGCAGTGGGAGCAGTTGTGTCAAGGGATCGCTTCGAATCCTATCCTGAATCTCTTCGACCGCTGTTGCTTGATTCTTCAGATACAATACGTGCCCTTCAAAAATTAGGACATGTGGTACGTAAAAGATGGGCGCGCCCATTGGTTGCAATTACGGGAAGCACAGGGAAGACAACGACTAAGGAGATGATTGCTACCTTTTTGGGTTTGCGGTTTCAAGTCGCTAAGTCCCTAGGAAATTATAATAATGAATTGGGATTACCAATATCTCTTGTTGGGTTGGAAGACAATCACGAAGTTGCCGTAATGGAATTAGGGATGTCGCACACTGGAGATATTCGTTTTTTGGCCGAACTAGCAGAACCTAATATAGGTGTTGTTACTAATGTTGGACCCGTTCACTTAGAATATTTTAAATCTATCGACGCCATTGCCAGCGCGAAAATGGAATTGGTTGAGAAGTTGAATCCTGAAGGAGTGTTGGTTTTAAATGCTGATGATGACCGTGTCTGCAAGTTTGGAAAGAGTTACTCAGGTAAAGTTGTTACCTTTGGAATTAGTGAGGATGCTGATTACCGGGCATCTAATTTGCAATCTAAAACCGCAGGAAGCTTTAATTTTGATTTAAAAGCAGAGGGAAGATTAGTAAATATGAACCTCCCTTTCCCTGGAATCCATAATGTGTCCAACGCCTTAGCTGCAATTGTTGTTGCTCGCCAACTTGATATTCATATCGATGAAATTTCTGGTGCATTAAGTAATCTTTCCCCCCTCGCACAACGAAGTGAGATTATTAATCTGCCTAAGGAAATCACATTAATAAATGATTGCTATAATTCAAACCCGTTGGGCTTGGAAAGTATGCTCCGGGTGTTAGGGGAATGGCCATCTGGAGGTCAGAAGATTTTGGTTGTTGGCGAGATGCTGGAATTAGGACCTACAACCCCTGAGTGGCATCAAAAATTAGGAGAAATGGTGGCTCGCATGGGTCAAGTGGACTGGCTTCTTGCGGTTCAGGGAGAAGCTCAGGGATTCATACAGGGAGCTTGCCGAGGAGGTTTTCCTGGTTCACGAACTCACTTTTTTGATGAAGCAGAACAAGCTGGAGAATTTCTAGTTTTACTCACGAAACCCAAAGATATCATCCTAATTAAAGGTTCTCGGGATGTACATTTGGAAAAAGTGGTAGAAAGGGTTTTGCGCTGAGCTTCTAAGTTCGAAACTGATTAGCTATGCTCTATTATTTGCTTTACGAAAGACTGATTGATTACGTTAGTTTTTTTAATGTTTTCCGTTATCTTACTTTTCGTACAGCTTATGCGGGTTTAACCGCGCTGTTCGTTTCATTAATTTTGGGCCCTTGGATCATTCGAAAGTTAAGACAATTTCAAGTTGGTCAATTTATCCGTGGGGATGGCCCAGGATCGCATCAAGAGAAAGCAGGGACCCCCACGATGGGTGGGATTCTTATCCTGGTTAGTATTTTACTTCCTACGTTGCTTTGGGCTAACTTGGGTAATCGTTTTGTCTGGTTGGCGATGGGCGCCACGTTGAGTTTTGGTATGATCGGTTTTTTTGATGATTATAAGAAAGTTGTTAAGCAGCAAAATGAAGGATTGACAGTAATCAGAAAATTTTGTTTGCAGATTGGTGCCGCCTTGATGGTGGGATCTGCACTTCTAGTTCTCTCAGCTGAAGGTTCATTTTCTACCAAGATGATTTTTCCTTTCTTCAAACGCCTTCAACCTGA
Source organism: uncultured Acidobacteriota bacterium (assembly GCA_964605715.1). Taxonomy (GTDB): domain Bacteria; phylum Acidobacteriota; class Terriglobia; order UBA7540; family JAPUME01; genus JAPUME01. The sequence goes on along the minus strand of CAZSDV010000011.1, from coordinate 21,362 downwards.
TCTTTTGATACGATCTTTATTAGATTCTGTCTGGACCATCCCATTTGCTTTTATACCTTTTCTGTTGCTTGTTACTTTAGTGCTTGTTGGGGCGTCTAATGCCGTAAACCTTACCGATGGCCTTGATGGATTAGCTATTGGTTGCGTACTGATTGCAAGTTCAGCACTGACAATACTTTCCTATATTGCGGGCCATGCTCGGTGGGCTGAGTATCTGGATGTTGCACATTTCTCAGGCATGGGAGAGTTGACGGTTTTTTGCGGGGCAATGGTCGGTGCAAGTCTTGGATTTCTCTGGTATAACGCACATCCAGCTGAAATTTTTATGGGCGATGTGGGTTCACTTTCGCTTGGGGGTGCAATTGGGACGGTTGCTTTGATCATCAAGCAAGAGCTGTTGCTTATCTTCGTTGGGGGAATATTTGTAGTTGAGGCCATTTCAGTAATTCTCCAGGTAGGTTTTTTCAAGTTGCGTGGGCGTCGAATTTTCAAAATGGCTCCCTTGCATCACCATTTTGAACTCTTAGGTTGGACAGAATCAAAAATCATAATCCGGTTTTGGATTGCAGCCCTTGTTTTTGCCTTGTTCGCCCTCACAACTCTAAAACTACGATGATTTATTGGATAGAAGAAGCTTTGAAAGAAATTGGAGAGTAACGGTAGATGGGTGAATCTCCTATAAGATCGCATCTCGGTACACAGTTACCCAAATCAAGAGTAAGTGGTGTTCAACCGAGTGACAGTATTTTTGGAAAACACGTCCTCGTTGTGGGACTGGGTCGAACTGGATTGGCCGCCTCACAGTTTTTGAAGAAGAAAGGCGCTCATGTAACTGTATCTGATAGTCGACCCCCTGCCTATTTTCAGAAGTTGATTGGAGGACTGGTTTCTTCCAATATTGGTCTTGAAATGGGGCAGCACGATGAATCAATATTTTGCAGGCAAGATTTGATTGTAATTAGTCCAGGAGTAGACCCTCGGTTGCCGGTCTTAGAGGCTGCTCGAAGGTGTAACATACCTGTTGTTTCAGAGATTGAAATTGCAAGTTGGTTCCTCTCGGGAAGAATTGTCGGTATAACGGGTTCAAATGGAAAAACAACAACAACCTCACTTCTTAGTAAAATTTTGTCAGCTTCAAATTTTTCCGTCCAGGCAGGAGGTAATTTTGGAACACCTTTAATTTCACAACTTGAATCTTCTTCAGAAAAAACACTTTCTGTTGTGGAACTTAGTAGTTTTCAACTTGAAATAATTAAACAATTTCGTCCCCATTTAGCTGTCCTTCTGAATCTAACCGAAGATCATTTGGACCGGCATGGTTCATTTGAGCAGTACGTTGCTGCAAAAGGGAATATTTTCCATAATCAACAGCCAGAGGATTGTGCTGTCCTCAATGCCGATGAACCATTAGTAATGAAATTTGCAAAAAAACTTCGGAGTCGCCCGATATTATTTTCTAGAGGTAAGGAACTTGCGGAAGGCGTATTTGTTGAGAATAAGGAAGTTATTTATAGGATTGGAAATCTTGAACGGGTCATTATATCCCTTGAGGATATTCCACTTCTCGGTGCACATAATCTGGAAAATGTGCTAGCAGCAATTGCTGCAGCAGCATCTATTGGCGCTGATCTAAAGGTAATTCCAAAAGTAGTTGCTGATTTTAAGGGTATAGAGCATCGACTGGAATTTGTTCGTGAATTGGGTGGAGTAAAATTTTACAATGACTCAAAGGCTACAAACGTAGATGCTGCAGCAAAATCCATTGGAGCTTTTGACGGTGGAGTTTTGTTGATCTTAGGTGGAAAAGAAAAAGGAGGTGGCTTCACCTCTCTTCGGAAGCATATCAAAGAGAAAGTTAAGAGCATTTTTCTTGTCGGGTCAGCCGCAGACCGTATAAGTGAGGAAATTCTTGGTGTTACGAATATTGTCCAATGCGGGGAGGTTCCTAATGCGGTCAGGTTGGCTTTCAAGGAGGCTAAACCAGGAGACACTGTTCTGCTAGCTCCAGCCTGTGCTAGCTTTGATCAATTTGAGAATTTTGAGCATCGTGGCCGGGTATTTAAGGAAACCGTATTAAAGTTGACGTGTAGTCGTGAGCCTACCACACCCCCCTTGGCTTCTTCTGGCAAACGCAAGATTGACCAAGGAGTTTTACCTCTTGAGAAAGCTTCTGATGCTGAAGTTCGCGTGCAGAAGCAGGATGACACCCTTCCTTCATCCCTACCTTCACCAGGTTCAGTTGGCCGAGCTTTTAAACCACGAAAGAAGACGAAGAAAAGGTAATCTTAATTTTATGCCTCGATATTTTTCCTCGGACAGACTTCTGTTTGGTTCAACTCTTGCCCTAGTTTTATTTGGGGTATTGATGATTTTTAGCGCTTCGGCAATGATGTCGGAATCGCGCTTTGGGAGCGGATATTACTTTCTTTATCGACAATTAATCTGGGCAATTTTTGGACTTATAGTTCTTGTTGGTTTTATGAATCTCAACTATAAATTTCTAAGAAGTCCTGTTGTTGTGTTTCCCGCCTTTTTTCTTCAGCTTGTCCTTCTTATGGTGGTTTTGCTTCTGGATGATACGCAAACTATCCGACGATGGCTTCCTTTAGGTAAATTTTTCATGCAACCTTCGGAGTTAAGCAAGATTATTCTAGTGATTTTCTTGGCTTATTTTCTAGAAAAACGTCAAGGAAAGATTAATGATTTCTATCGGACCTTGTTACCAGTGGGGTTCCTCACCGGCATTACGGTCCTCTTGATTCTTCAAGAGCCAGATCTTGGAACTTCAGTCCTTTTGGTTCTAACTGTCACAGTAATGCTTTTTGCTGCTGGGGTACGGGTAACCTACTTTGGGTGCCTTTTCCTCGCTTCCATCATCCCATTATACTTTCTTGTTGTCCAAGTTCCATACCGATATGATCGAATTTTGGCTTTCCTGAATCCCCATTCCGATCCCTTGGGAAGGGGATTTCAGATTATACAATCACTTACAGCTTTAGGAAGTGGTGGGCTTGGTGGTTTGGGATTTATGGAGGGTCAACAAAAACTGTTTTACCTTCCGGCTGCTCATACAGATTTTGTTTTTGCGGTTATAGGAGAAGAATTAGGATTCATTGGGTGTCTTGTTGTTCTCGCGCTTTTCGGAGTTATTTTTTGGCGGGGTATTAGGGCTAGCTTGAAGTGTCGTGATGAATTTGGTCGGTTATTGGCTTTGGGCCTGACTGCACTTATTATCGTTCAGGCATTAGTCAATATTAGCGTTGTAGTTGGGATTGTTCCCACCAAGGGACTTCCGTTGCCGTTCGTAAGTTATGGTGGGAGCTCCCTGGTAAGTAACATGATGGCTCTAGGGATTTTAATGAATATTTCCCAACAATCCAATTGAACCTTTAGCTCTTATTCTTGCAGTGACAAAGGAAGTTTTATGGATACTAATAAAGTTGCTTTTCAAGGGGAGCGAGGTTCCTTTAGTGAGGAGGCTATTTATAAATTGCTTGGTAAGCGTGTCCAGGTGGTGCCATGTGATACGTTTACAGCGGCATTTCGATCTGTGAAAAGCGGAAAAGCAAACTGCTGCTTGGTCCCAATTGAAAATACCCTTGCAGGGTCAATTTACGAGAATTACGATTATTTGCTGGAATACAAGTTGGAAATTATTGCAGAAGTTAATCTCCGTATCGTCCACAATCTGATTGCGTTTGGGGGTACCACATTGACTGGCTGCCGGAAAATTTATTCTCACCCTGTTGCCTTGGCCCAGTGTACTCAATTCTTTTCCAAGCATCGAAAGATAGAAAAGATCCCATACTATGACACCGCTGGAAGCGTGAAGATGTTAGCGAAGCAAAAGATAAAAGGTGAAGCGGGGATCGCCAGTCGTGCCGCAGCAGCCTACTATAAAGGAAAAATTTTAAAGAGGCACCTTGAGGACCATAAAGAAAATTACACTCGATTCCTATTGCTTTCTAGGTCGAAGAAAACCTCTCCAAAGGGAAATAAAACATCACTTGCTTTTTCCACTCGGAACATTCCTGGAGCTCTGTTCAAATGCTTAGGTGTTTTTTCCTTGAGGGATATTGATCTCACTAAGATTGAATCTCGCCCTATCCGGGGGCGACCATGGGAGTATCTTTTCTATGTTGATTATTCTGCTCACCGAGACGAGGAGAGATCAAAAAAGGCTCTTGCGCACCTAGGCGAAATTGTAAATTTCCTACGAATACTTGGTTGTTATAAAAGTGCTCGGCGTAATTGAATTTGAACGAATTATCGGGGATGATATTTGATTATTACCTGCGAAGTGTTTTGTTTCTCTTGTAAGGTTAAGATCAACAAATTATTTAGCGGAGGGACGTCAGGAAGGGTTACAGGTTCACGTAGGATGGAATGTTATTAGGTTTTTTAAAATATAAATCAAAAGGAAGGGAAGCACCGGAAACGAATGACCTCGGAACAGCGAGAAGTATATAAAGTTGTTTTGGAATTGAATCGTGCTTGGGTAGCAAAGGAGCGGTCTTCAATTGATGGGTGTGTAACCGATGACATTGTTGAGGTAACAGAATACAGTCCTTATCGCCTTGAGGGTCGGGATGAGTATTTGCGTTGGATTGATCGCTATATCACTGGACCCTTTCTTGTGCACTCACACATTGAGCGTGACCCGTTAATAAAGATTTTTGGAAATATTTCAGTGGTCAGTTTTTACTTTGACCAAGAAATACAGTTTCCCGGCTCGCCGAGAGAAACACGCACTGGAAAAGAAACCCATATGCTTCGTTATGAGTCAGGAAAGTGGAAGGTCTTTCATGCGCACTGGTCTTGGAATAAGGAATAGCCTACCTAGCATGTTTCCCCACTACACATGCTTTCCATTCTGAGGAGAATTTAGTTATTTGTTAAAAGATAAAATGCCAACAATGAAATCAGTTTGCACGCTTGTTCTTATTGGTCTTGTGATGATTATGGATGTGATCGTTGTCCATGGCCAACAAGAAAGAGAAATAGAAGATATTACGGGGCGCTATTCTTTTTTGAACCCCGATGATCTACTAGGGATTCTTGATGAGGATGGTGAGTTACGGGGCTTTATTGAGGTTTTACAAGAGGATGATGAGTCTGACGATGTTTTTAGTTACACGATAACTCGTGGGGTCCACAAAGATAATCAGATTAATTTCAAGACAGATACAATTCATGGGATTACATACCGATTTTCAGGAAAGGTTCAAATAAGCAGAGAAAGAAACTCAACTCAGCGAGGGTTTATCCTGCTGGTTGGGACAATCCGAATAGAGAAAAATGAATCTTTAATTGGCAAGGGGAAAACTGAAGAGAGGAGGGTGGTGCTGGAAAGTCTGGCTTCCGAATGATACTCGCTAGCTTGAAATTTAGATAAATAAAAAATTCCGGCGGATAAGAAGCAAAGTCTTTCTTGGCAGTGGAGAATAGGTGAGTAATCAGTCCACATTTGATGGTCAGGTCGCCATTGTAACTGGAGGCGGGCAGGGCATTGGTCGCCGCATCGCTCTTGATTTTCTCAATGAAGGAGCTTCAGTTGCTCTCGTGGGCCGTGACCTAAGGAAGCTAGAACACACCATTCAAGACGCCGGGACAACTTCATCTAACGCCATCGCGGTCCATGCGGATATTTTAGAAGAAAATCAGGTTTGCCGAATGATGGGAGCGGTGGTTGACCAATTTGGTCATGTGGATATTCTGGTAAACAATGCAGGGGAAAGAGGACCGACGACTCCGGTTGTAGATCTTGAATTTTCTGATTGGCAGCAGGTTATGGGAACTAATCTTACAGGAACATATCTTTGCTCACGTGAAGCACTTAAAATAATGCTTCCGCGTCGCAAGGGTTCGATCGTTAATATGTCGTCAATTGCGGGTCGGCATGCTTATCCGCTTCGTGCTGCTTATTCCGTTTCGAAGTGGGGTGTTATTGGATTGACACTTACACTTGCCCAAGAAAATGGTTCTTCAAATATCCGAGTGAATGCGATTTGTCCTGGGCCAGTGGAGGGACCAGGGTTGGATGGAGTAATTTCTGATCGAGCTCGGAAGCTTAATATACCAGTTACTGAGATGCGCGACCGTTTTTTGCGGTCCTCGGCACTAGGACGTCCAGTTACGGAGTCGGATATTAGTAGAGTCGTGCAATTCCTTTCTTCTGAGGCTGGAAATAATATTACCGGTCAAGTCATAAATGTTGATTCCGGTCTTGCTCTCTGGCCAAACCTATAAAATTATTGATGTACATGATGCCTTGTGTCACCCAGTTACAGACAATGGATCACGTTCCATTTTCATCTTTTTGCCTGTATTTTTCCTAAAAGGTATTCGGATATTTTTTGAGGGACGAGGCTTAATAACTTTCTTTTTAGTATGAAAGAAAGCCGTAGACTTGTCATTTGGAATTTATTTGCTAGACATATTTCATTAAATTTTGCTGTATCAAACTCAAGTTTTATTAAACGGAATGTGTTTTTCAAAAAGAGGGTTCCTGTTTTTGATGTTCATTTCGAACTTGGTCAATTTTTTCCAGCAAGCTCCTTCGCTCTCCTCGGAATTGTTCAAAATGGCGATGCAGTCGCCAGTAACGAAGCTTTCGGACTAGCCACCAGGGGGCGATCTCAAGCTTCAGTTGCCGAAGGGAAAGTTGTTGGGATTTTTCACTAAGTTGGACTAGGGACTCTGAGAGGTTTAAAAGGCTATCGGGGGCATGTTGTTGGGCGTATTGGGCCCAGCGTACCACTAGTTTACTTAGACGAAAATCCTCCGGATCTTGTTTCCAGTCCTGGAGATTAGACCATTCTTCCTTCTTGTCTTTTCTAACCACAGCCTCAAGGTCATCAAGTAAAATTTCCACTTGTTCTTCTCTAAGAAAAAAAGGATTCTGGGCGAGATTTTTCTCGATGAGAGCAGCTAGCGTGTTGATGGAAGGACTTTCCGATTGATTGCCCGAGGCCAAAAGGATATCACGAGCAGATATCGCAGGAGCAAAGTGTAGCCACGCTTCCTTTCCTCGATGTTTTGAATTTGGATGAGAAAGGTGAAGCACGAGTAATTTAATTTCCTGGCGAAAATTTACTTGGGATACCAGACGCCACATCCATTCTGCAACAACTTGGGAAGAAAACGAAGAATGGGAATTTCCTTTGGATGAGATCTCCACTGGTAGTGCTATTAGCCCTCCTGTTGAAATTACTGATGAAATTTGAGTGAAGTCAGATTCTCGGTCTTCTTTGCCTAACTTATTTTCTTTTAATCCCAAGAAATTTGAAAGAAAACGAAATAAATATTTCCAACGTTGATCCTCTTTTTTAAGCGCTCCTAACCAGCATATTTTTTGGGGTAATTCTGCAGCTAGGAGCAAAATATCTGTCAGGGAGGGTGTTTGAGAAAATACTACAATTGAAGCACTTGATTTTGGAACTAGATTTGAATTTAAAATTTGGCTACGTTTGATGGTGATTCGCAAGAAAACACGAAGTAATGATCGCCCTACCCGGTAAATAATTCCTGGTGGAGACAACATGAATGGTTGGTGGCGGTGTGCAACTAAATCATGCTGCATATTGCATTCTCCTCAAGAATTGCCTTTTCGAGCTGACTATAACGGATGTGTACATTAGCACTATTACCCTGTTGGTTGCGTTTATGCGATGGTAATTACCCAATGTTCAATTTTGCAATCCACCTATTTTTTCTATCCATTGTCTCTTGCATAGCGATTATGATGTATTTTTTAAAAGATATCTTACTACAGGAGATTCAAGAAGGGATGATAGTCAACCCGTAGGAATTTAATAAACCAAAATTAGCTTTTCATTAAAACAAAATTTATTACCTAATGTGAAACTAATTCCTGACAACGATTAACGATTTCTTCAACTTGAGGTAGAATGGCCGTCTCAAGCGTTGGGTGGTAAGGTACCCAACAGTCTTTTCCACCTATCCTTTTCACCGGGGCATCTAGATGCCCAAATAGTTCGCTCGCGATCCGGGCTGCAAGTTCGGCACCATATCCCCAAGAAATACAGTCTTCGTGGACTACCAGGGCGCGATTTGTTTTGCGGATTGAAGAGGCAATCATCTCCCAATCATATGGCTTGAGAGACCTGAGGTCGATGACCTCTATGCTAATACCTTTTTTTGCTAAAATTTTTGCTGCCTGGATGGAATAGTGGACCAATGAACCGTAGGTTATTAGAGTTAGTTGATTTCCTTCTTGTATGCATTTTCCTTTACCAAAGGGAATCATAAAATCGGGCCCTGGGTTTGGCGAACGATTGTGAGTTTGACGATAGAGATGCTTCGGTTCCAGAAATAGAATCGGGTCATCCGAGCGAATTGCGGTGCGTAACAAGCCATTTGCGTCTAAGGCGGTTGAGGGCATTACTACTCGTAAGCCAGGTATGTGAGTAAAAAGACACTCACCAGATTGGCTATGGTAGACTGCCCCACCTGCTAGATAGCCTCCAATGGGTGCACGTATCACGACAGGGCAGGAAAATCCATTATTTGATCGCCAACGCATGGCAGCTAGTTCATTTCGGATCTGCATGAAGGCGGGCCAGATATAGTCAAAAAACTGGATCTCAACAACTGGCTTAAGGCCCTGAATTGCCATGCCGATGGCGCGGCCTACGATTGTAGCCTCGGCGATTGGTGTGTTGTAGCAACGAGCGCTCCCGAATCGGCGCTGCAGTCCTGCGGTTACCTTGAAAACCCCCCCTTTACCCTTTACATTCAATAGAGTCTGTTCTTGGCTTGAATCAGCAATGTCTTGGCCAAGCAATACTACTCTAGGATCCAGCTCTAGCTCGTCCTGGAGACAGACATTAATCAGATCTACCATTGTTCGAGGGTCACCCGAAAGTTTAGGTTGATGGCTAAATTGTTTTGTAACTGGGTCTACTGATGGTGAATAAATGTGCGTAAGAACATCAGAGGGGTCTGGTTGTTCCGCTGACAAGGCCTTATCGACAGCGTTTTGAATTTCTTTCTCAACTGAATCGTCGATTATTTGTAGATTTTCAAGAGTGGCAATCCCTTTCTCAAGAAGATAGTTTTTCCAGCGATTCAGCGGATCGCGATCTAATTCTTCTTGGCGCACCTCCTTTGATTTATAGGAACGTTCGTCGTCTGAATCAGAGTGCCCAAACGGCCGAACTGTGTGTGCATGCACTAGGGCTGGCCCGCGAAGCTGCTGAATGTGCTCAATTGCGGAGTCAATCTCTTGATAACTTTCCAGAAAATCAGTTCCATCACATTCTGTTACAAACAAACCTGGGAAGTTTTTCACCAGCTTAGATATGCTTCCTCCAGGTGTCTGGTACTGTACTGGGACAGAAATTGCCCAACCGTTATCTTGAACCACACAGAGTAAGGGGAGCTGTAAAAGGCAGGCTGCATTCAATGATTCCCAGAACTCCCCCTCGCTTGTGGCCCCTTCACCAAGTGATACATAGGTTATTGCATCTGGAGATGCATGTTCAATCAGACGGGCAGCTTCAGGAAGTCTACCCAACAGACGAGTTGCTTCAGCAGACCCTACGGCATGAGGAACCTGACTTCCTGTAGCACTTGAGGGAGAAACAAAGTGTAGTCGGGCATTAGACCAATGGTTGGGCATCTGACGGCCCCCGGAGGATGTGTCCTTGCGACTCCCAACCGCTGCAAGTAGCATTTCGTCAGCAGTGATTCCAAGTTGGAGGCACACAGTCCGGTCCCTGTAGTAAGGAAAAAACCAATCATGTCCAGGACGGAGATGGAGGCCAGCAGCTACTCCAATGGCTTCATGCCCGGCCCCACTAACTTGAAAGTAGGTCCGACCTTGCCGCTTGAGTTGGAGCTCTTTCTCATCCAGTCGCCTGGAAAGACGCATCGTCCGGTACACATGGACAAGCGTATCCGGCGAAAGCGGGATTGCTTTCCGTGCCCGAGTAGTATGGATCATCTAGCCTCACCCGGAGAGAAGTTGTAAATTTTAACAAGCTTTGCTCTAAAATTATGAATTTTGGAGGTTCGAAAGTCAACCTAAAGTGGTATTCAAGAAAAACTGGTGCTGGCCATGTTTTAACACAACAAGAAAACCTTCAGACTAGCTCTTATAGGAAATTTAGTCCCCGTTAGTGTGCTTGGGCAAGGAGGTTTCGTGAATGGTTTTAAGGTCTAGGATCTCGAATTCGCGAGGCCCTGAGGGAGTTGCAACTTTTACTGAGTCCCCTACCTCTTTTCCCATCAGGGCACGGCCAATAGGAGAGGTGGTGGATATTAGCCCTTTAGGAGAATCTGATTCTTCGCTAAGTACTAGCTTATAGGTTATTTCTGTTTCACGCCCTAAATCGAATAGCTTGACCGTAGAGCCAAATCCGATGCGGTCTTTTGGCATGTTTGACACATTGACCAGAGATAGATCCGCAAGACGTTTTCGGAGTTGACCCAAACGAGCCGAGACGAAGCGTTGACGTTCCTTGGCGGCACTATATTCGGCGTTTTCGCTCAGGTCGCCATGGGCCCGGGCTCTTTCCAGTTCCTTGGGAAGGGAAAGATTTAACTCCCGATCTAGTTCTTTAATTTCCTTCTGAAGTTTCTTTAGAGGAAGTTCGACCATTAAAGATTTTCGTTACCCTCCTGCTATCGTCATTATATTAGAAGTTTGCCACGTACACAATTTAAGTGAAATTTTCCTAATCCCTTCCCTCTTTTTCGCGCTGCTCAAAGACCTGACGAGCTTCCATGAATTGGTTGAGGACATGGGTCCTTTCCTTTTTTGAGCGCCACCCCGGGTGAGCCAATGCCATTTTGGAGATGCTGTCAATCCAGGTTATGAAATAGCGAGCGTCTTTGGCAGAGCGAATTGGGTGGTTATCCACATACACGTAAATAGGGCTTGTTTCAGCAAATGGGTAGCGGTCGTCGACTGGATGGGTTGGTTTCTGTGAGTAGGCGCGAAGGGTATACCAACCACTCTTTTTTACGTGAATTTTCTTTATAATTCCTGCCGTTTTCTTGTCATCCGATAGGGTTAGGGTGTCTATGACCTTGCCATTATTCAAGATTTCTACGTGTTCCACTGGAACAATGGATTGCATAGCAGCCCGGATTTCGAGATGGCCACCTGATGCAGGTAAGTGAATTTCCCCTCCAGAAATTTCTCCGTTTATTGTGAATTCAATCAAAGGCCCATTGGTAACGAATGTACGACCCTGACGGATGGCTTCAATCCAGACCTCCCAGTCAAGTTTTGGCCCAAGGTAAGCATAAGTCCGGTCAGCACCTACCACCGCTGTACGATGAAGATTACTAATGGAGTCTTCTCCTCCGACAGCTGTTACTTTAAATCCACAATTTAGAATACGATGCCAGACGTTTGCAGTTGCCAGGTGGTCAGAACCAGACATAACCTCAAGGAATTCTAGGACTCCAAGGGCTGTATCCACCGGGAATCCCCGTGCGACTCCATAATCCCCATCAGAAGGCTCTGCTTGATATGGGTGTACGTATCCGCCGATGGCACCTTGCTTGCGCGCGGCACGAAACACATCAGTGTTGCTAGGGTAAAGGCTGTTTATTCCGGTCGATTCATAGCCAGTGGTAAAAGGCGAGATTAAATGTTCAGTTAGATTCAGTAAGCCTATGTGGCCGTAGAACGGTGGCCTGTATTCTTCGTTAAAGTAAAGAAGTTGTTTATCTGTGGAGAGTGGATCAAGTTGCCCACGAAAGAATTGGTAATCAAGGATACGATTGTCTTTGTTGGCAATTAGCTCACCGATGATGTCCATATCCTCAGCTGCACTCATGAACATGAGATTTTCTGGAGTGTTATGCAGATTACCACCGTAATTCATGTGCACATGAGTGCTGCCGTTGTACCAACCTTTAACGGACAAATCGGTCATTTTTTTCAGTGTTAACCTTATAGTGTTTAGTTTCCCAGGTTTAATGGATATTTCCTGCGAAGTGGGAAGGTATTCGAATCCCTTGACTGCTTCTACCTTCATAAGACCTGGAGGAACTTGGATCACAAAACTTCCGTCAGCGTGAAATAAATGCTCTTGCAGTCTTCCAATTCGCTGAAAGGACTCCTCTGGAACGTAGGTTTTTCCATCACTTGCCCGAGCATAAATTCGGGCGGCTGTTGGTTGGCCGGAGCTGGAATCAAAAATTTGCACCTTTAGCCATCCCATCGGTCTACGGTAGCGTTTCTGAAGGATTTGAACCTTTGTGTCTTTACCGAAGAAGGTTTCGAGGATTCGAAGTTCGCTTACCCCGGTACGGTTTGATATATAGACGATTTGGTGCCCATCAGGTGAGAAGCGAGGATGAAAATGGTCCCATTCACCAAAGGTCATTTTGTAAGGTTCGCCACCTTTAACTGGCAGCACAAAGAGGTTATTGAATTGCCCTCCAAGGTGAGAACTATAAACAATGCGAGTACCATCTGGCGACCAGTCGGGCCGAGTACGGTAAAGTGTTTCCTCACGATGAACGATCTTGGCTTTTTCCATCCCATTGAATTCCACTGGCATTCTCCATATTGCACCTGAGCCAAGTGGGATATTTCGATTGGAAAGAAATATTATCTCATTCCCATCTGGCGACCAGGTTGGTTCAATATGTAGGTCCATATTTCCAAAATATAGTCGATTTGAACCGTAATCCGTTGCTGTGGTAAGGCGGATGCTGTTTCCTGGTTGACCATTTTTAATGTCGAGGACATGAATATTGAACATCCCATCTGGTTCAGTGGTTACAAATGCTAGACGTTTCCCATCTGGCGACCAGGTTGGATCGAGGTTGAGCCCCTTCCCCTTGGTGAGCAGATGCGTTTCCCCAGTTGTTACATTAAGGATACTTAAATTAATGTGCCGGGAGTCTGCCTCTGCCGTATAAGCAATCCACATCCCATCTGGTGACCAAGCGGGGGATGAATCGTAAGTTGATCCAGCAGTCAGCTCGTACGCTATTGTTTCACCCACCTTGATTTTCCAGAGGGAGCCCTGCATGGAAAAAACGATCTCATTCCCATCTGGTGACCAAGCAGGATAGAATGGTGTACTGGAAGCCGGGGGCAGATAGTAGTTGGTCATGTACATTCCGCCCGAACTAGCAATTGAGGATCCGGGGAAGGGTGCAGGCAGCTGCCCATTTGCTTCCATGCCTGTTGAGATGGCGAAACATAGTGCTAAGAATCTATAGAGCAAAGATAATTTTCTTGTCCATGGCATATTATTTCTACTCCAAATCTTAGATAGGTTGTTACTCCCAGAATTGCGTGGGGATGGTTCGAGCATCTTTCTTCCTACCATACTCAGCGATTGGTGGCAAACTGGTAAAGCATGGCTTAATAAATTGAACGATTTTTTTGATCAAGTATATTAGGTGTGACCCTAGTATCAGTATAACAAAGATGCCGAAATTAAATGCTGTAAGAACGGCAGTGCCTCCTTATTGCCTAGATCAGGCGTCAGCACGAGACTTTGCTCGAGGATTGTTTGGCCAGAACATTCCACGGATTGAGCGACTCCTGCCCATTTTTGATAATGCCGGAATTGATAAACGTTATTTTTCAAAACCAATTGAATGGTTCGGGCTTGATCACGACGCTGAAGAGACAAATCAGATATTCATAGAGACGGCCACAGCCTTAGGAGCGAAAGCATCTCGCAGGGTATTGAACCACTGCAACATAAAACCTGACGAAATCGACTATCTTATTTATGTGAATACTACCGGATTAGCCACGCCTTCGATTGATGCTCGGCTCATAAATATTTTGGATTTAAGACATAATATTCGTAGGACGCCAGTTTGGGGATTAGGATGTGCGGGTGGAGTAGCAGGACTTTCTCACGCTTACCACTATGCACTCGGTCATCCAAAAGAGAGGGTGCTGGTGGTTTGCGTTGAGCTTTGTGGACTTACTTTTATATCTGATGATTACTCGAAGAGCAATTTTGTTGCCTGTGCACTTTTTGGAGACGGTGCTGCCGCTGCAGTTTTAAGTGGCGACCAGGTTGAAGCAGAAGGATTAGATATTGTTGGAACACAGTCTACATTCTATCCAGATTCGCTAGACGTGATGGGGTGGAACATTAGCTCTAGAGGCCTACAGGTGGTTTTTGATAAGCGAATTCCAGATATCGTCAATGCCAATGCGGATGGCGAGCTCCATGGATTTCTTAGACGCCACGAGATTTCGAAAGAACAAATAAAACATTATTTGTACCATCCGGGTGGGTTAAAAGTTGTAAATGCTTACGAGACGGCCTATGGGGTATCTGGTGACGTTTTTAAAATTTCTAGAGATGTGCTCAGGGATTTCGGAAATATGTCTTCAGTGACAGTTCTCTTTGTCCTGGAGCGGTTCTTGCAACATTATGAGGGGACAAAAGGGAGTTATGGTGTAGTCTCAGCGCTAGGCCCAGGATTTTGCTCTGAATCTCTGTTAGTGAAAATCTAAGATGTGTCATGGAAGGAGGTGGTTTTGGATTTTATGGAACATAGAAAAAATATACTAGCTTTTATAAAATTGGGAATTCAAAGATCTTGGATGGTTTCATTCATGCTTATTTTTCCATTAGCTTTTCCTGCAACTGGCGTGCAAGAAAATTCGAATTCTGATTTTCCCACTATTGAAATTAAAATCTTTGCACGGAAATACAAGTTCATTCCAAATTTGATTAAAGTTAAAAAAGGGCACCCAGTTCGATTAGAAATTACCGCTATAGATCGTGAACACGGGATTAAAATCAAGGATTTTGATATCAATCAACGCTTAGCCAAAGGGGTGAAATCTACAGTTGAATTTATCCCGGACAAGGTTGGGACTTTTATTTTTAAGTGCTCAGTTCGTTGCGGATGGAAGCATGGGAGAATGAAAGGAAAGTTGATTGTCGAACATTAAATTTTATCTGTAAAATGAAGTGATTTTATAGTTGAGGAAATGACGGAGATTCTGCTCCCTGAGTTGTATTTTGAAAAAATCTTTTCCATGCTGTGATTGTAGCGTGAAGAGCTTTCAGGTTGAGTCCGTGATGACTCTCTCCGAAATTTTTAATTTTAATTTCTCCTTCTTCCAGTAGTGATTGTGCCCCTTTAGAATTATTACTTTGAAAATGGTGAAATGCTGCTGCCAACTGGATCAATCCTTGCAAAAATAATTTTTCTTTGCCCTCACTTTTGAGCCATAGGATTTCCCATTCTTCGTGTGCCTCAAAGAAAAGTTTTGCGTTAAAGAGCACAATTCCGGCTGAAAAATGATCTGCCATCCTACATTGATTTTAAATCAGCCAACTTAACCGATCAACGTCCTTAACGTGATTAAGTTCATTTAAATAGGTGTTTAGAATGAATTTAGTCCAATATCAATGCGGTTTAGCATTCAGTGGTACAATCAGGGTTTATGGGCAGTCTGGAATTGTCTTTATTATTGTTACTGGTATTACACCATGACATTAACTGAAACTATCCAAAACTATAAGGTTTCAAGAGGGTCGGTTGCTGCCTGGTGGCTAGGTCAAAATGGGTTTATTTTCAAAACTGCCGAAGGAACTCTGGTCAGTATCGATCTCTATCTGTCCGATTCCGCCACCCGTGTGTGCCAAGATTTGCCAATTAATATGCAACGCCAAGTTCCTATTTTTATTCAACCATGCGATCTTGTAACTGATATCTATGCTTGTACGCATAGTCACGTCGATCATGCTGATCCAGATACTATTAGTAATTTACGTAACAAGGACACAATGCAATTTGTTGGTCCTTCTTACACTTGCGGCATCTACGGCAAATTAGGGATAGAGGACTCACGGATTCATCAGTTGTGGCCCCAACAAGAAATTGAATTTAAGGATGTTAAGCTTCGCGGTACCTTCGCCTTGCCAACAGATGAAACTGATTTAAATCACATGGGATACCTACTTACTTTCAGTGAAAAATTTCGAATCTATATGACAGGTGATACTGACTATAGTGAGCTGCTAGCTTCAGTTGCAAGTTTTTCACCACAAGTGCTTATCACTTGCATTAATGGTAACTTCAACAATCTTTCCCATTGGGAAGCAGCAGGGTTAGCAAAGTTAATCCGTCCCAATATTGCGATTCCTTGCCATTATGATATGTTTGCCGACAACTCGATCGACCCGAAGCAGTTTCGGGCAAGTCTGAGCCTTTGTGCTCCGAACACTAGTTATCTGGAGCTTGTTCACGCCGAACCCCACCTGTTCAGTTTTTAATGTCAGTATGGTTTGTCGATGTATGGTTGGCGAAGATTGAATTTATTTTTTTGAAGAATTACGAAAGGTAGTTATGTCTGGCTGCACCCTTCCCTTGTGAGGATTCTCCAATAGTTTTGAAAAGACATCTTGACGGAACGATCGTGCTGTGGCAGCAGGCAGCGAGTATTAGCTTCGGCTGGGAAAGCACCGCAATAAAACCATAAAACGGGGAGTGTGCATGGTTAACGCGACTGGTCGAATTCAGCTGGAACTGATCAGCAAGAAGGCACCATACGAGGAATCCAGTGCGTACCTCAATTAGCCATTGCTGGTGCTCGGTAGTACCAGGAGCCAGTAAACAATACAATCTAATTGCAAACCGTATTGAGGTTTTCGAAATTAGCTTTTGTGATGAACGCTTTGCAGGCCATAAACCGGCCCGTCAATACCTTCCATTCGGGCCTTTAGTTGCAACGAAAGAAACTGACTATAGTGGCGTGACTGGTGTAGGTTACCGCCATGAAACCACAAGTTAGGTTGCTGAGTAGGTTTCCACATATTGCGGAGTTCACCTTCCCACGGTCCCGGATCTTTTGGGGTGTCCGAACCGAGACCCCAACACTTGCCTACCCGGTCCGCTACCTCCTGGGAGATCAAGTCGGCTGCCCAGCCGTTCATTGACCCATACCCAGTAGCATAGACCACCACATCAGCTGGTATTTCAGTGCCATCAGCAAGGACCACTGCGTTTTCGGTCAAGTACTGAACCTGTCCGATTTTCAGTTTGATATCGCCATTGGCTACCAGATCACTCGCTCCAATATCGATGTAGTAGCCTGAACCACGGCGCAAATAAATCATGAACAATCCGGATCCATCAGCGCCCCAATCAAGCATGAAGCCAGCCTTCGCCAGCCTTTGGTAAAAGTCCTTGTCGCGCTCTCGCATCTGATCATAGAGTGGAATCTGAGACTGGTGCATGATTTTATAAGGTTGCGAGGCAAGAACCAGGTCAGCTTTTTCAGTGGTCATCCCATTGGCTACGGCTTCCTCCGAGTACAGTCCGCCAAGAGCAATTTCCATTAGTGGATCTGAACGCACAATGAGGGTAGGTGAACGTTGCACCATAGTCACATCAATGTCATCCTCCCGCAGAGCTGCGGAGATATCGTGCGCCGAATTATTGGAGCCGATCACAACCACTTTTTTGCCTTGATAATTATCCGGGCCAGGATGCTGTGAAGAATGATGCTGTTCACCCCTGAAACAGTCCTGACCGGGAAATTGAGGGATGTTTGCCTTGCCTGACATGCCGGTGGCCAACACCAGTTGAGTTGGCTCAAGGACAAGTGGGTTACCATCACGAACTACCTTTACCCGCCAACGACCAGTGGATGTATCAAACTGCGCTGACTGGCACACTGTTTTAGTCCAATAGTTGAGCTCCATTACTCTGGTGTACATTTCCAGCCAGTCACCAATCTTATCCTTGGGTGAGAACACTGGCCAATTTTCCGGGAACTTGATGTATGGCAAATGGTCATACCAGACGGGGTCATGCAGGCAAAGCGATTTGTAGCGTTTGCGCCAAGAATCACCTGGCTTTTCATTTTTCTCGACAATGATGGTTGGAATGCCCAGTTGACGCATCCGCGCACCGAGACCGATGCCTCCCTGTCCGCCCCCTACAATCACGCAGTAAGGTTGTTCGCTATAGCCTAATCTTTCAGTTTCCTGTTGGCGAAGTTCTTTCCAGGTAGAGCGCCGTTTACCCGCACCGTGTAGCGCACCTAGTGGACGCTTGTTGCGGGCCGATTCCTCATATCCTTTAAGCTCAGTCATCGTTGTCAATAAGGTCCAAACCTTACCTTCTCGCAACCGGACAAGACCATAACCACGGGCGGTGGCAGTTTCGAAATGGAACCATGCCTCGATTACCCCGTCCGCTTCAATGACCAGATGATTTTCATCAAGGCGCCAGTTGGTTGGGGCCACTACATCCAACTGAGCAGCTAGCATTTGGCTGACTTCTAACTTTGACTCCAGAGTTTTGATATTCCAAGTGAAGCTCACCAGATCTCGCCAGTAGCAATCGTCGTTAAATAATGCCATCACGGTATCAATGTCGCGTTGTTGCAAAGCTTTCGAAAAGTTATCGAGAAACTGGTGAGCAGTATCGCTTGGGTTGGTCATATTGTCTCCTTCAGGGGAATGATGGCTCCCAAGAGAGTATGTAAGTTTACTAGAACAGAATTATTCTTGTCTCGATTTTCTTTTTGGAGTGAACATAGAGGAGCAATGGCTACAAACTACAACAGATTTTTAAGGCTTCCCTTCACGGACTGCCTGAAGGAAATTTCGAGTGTTTTCTGTAATAACATTAAGTTGGTCTTCTCTGATTGCTTTCAAGTCCACAAGTTCTGATCCTACCGCTACAGCAGCAGCTCCAGCACGAAGGAATTCTTGAGTCGTTTTTAAATTTACTCCTCCCGTAGGGATAAAGTTTACCTGAGGAAAGGGCCCCTTTAACGCTTTGATGTATTTTGGTCCACCAACAAGGCCGCATGGAAAGATTTTCACAAATGGTACCCCTGCCTGCCAGGCTCTAATTACCTCAGTTGGGGTGAGTGCGCCAGGAACGCAAACCTTTGAGTAGCGATTTGCAACTTCAATAATACCCAGGTCAAGTGATGGGCTGACGATGAATTCAGCTCCAGCGAGAGTTACCGCTCGGGCTGTTTCAGCATCAAGAACTGAACCTGCACCTAATAACAATTTATCTCCATAGCGATCCGCAACTTTTTCGATGACTCGGATTGCTCCCGGGATTGTCATAGTGATTTCGGCAATATTTATACCTCCTTCCCTAATTGCTTCCACCGCCTTGAAGGCATCTTCTGCGGAGAAAACCCGAATAATAGGAATGAGTCCAGTTTCGAGAATATTGTGAATTGCTTCGTCTTTTTTTTGCAGTGTAATCTCTCCTTTCTGTGAGTTTATCGTGAGAATTTAAAATCAAAAAAGAAGTTTTTATTCCGATATGACTTAAAAAGCCAAAGAACCTCCTTGCTGGTTTAGCGCGCTACTCGGAGGTTTGCTCCTTTCATCAGTTTTTTGACTTCTTCCTCCGTTGCCCAGCAAAAATCACCAGGATTTGAATGTTTCAAAGCGGAAAAAGCGTTTCCGTAACGTACCCCCATTTCGTATGAGTTTTCTTTAAGATAGCCGAAGATAAACCCCGCACTGAAAGCGTCGCCTCCACCAATGCGATCCACAACTTCTACCTCGTATTTCACATCCTCGTAAAATACGCCCTCAGCATAAGCAATGGCCGTCCATGAATTTCGCCAGACTAAAGGATTTTCCCTCAGGGTGATTACGACAGCCTTAAAATTAAATTTTTCTTGAAGTTTTTGGGCGACTTCTTTATAAGGACCTGCACTAACATTGGTAAATTCATTATCTTTGCTTTTTCCTGTAGCTCGGACACCAAAAACAACACCTGTATCCTCTTCGGTCGTAATCAGAACATCTACTAATGACATAAGTGGTTCCTGGCAAGCCTGAGCCTCTTTCGGGGTCCACAATTTTCCACGGTAATTTAGGTCGTAACTTACGGTGAGTCCGGCTTTCTTGGCCGACTGGAGTGCTTCCATAGTAGTTGCAGCAGCTGAGCTACTTAGGGCGGGGGTAATGCCACTCACATGCAGCCAACGTGCACCCTTGAAAACTGTTGCCCAGTCTACCTCACCAGGTTTAATTTGGCTGATGGCTGAGTCAGCCCGGTCATAGAGAACCGAGCTTGGGCGGGGTGCTGCACCGAACTCAACGAAATAAAGTCCCATGCGACTACCTTTAGACCAGATTATATGTGACGTATCTACGCCCGCTTGCCGTGCACGATTTTCAAGTACACATCCCAGAGGGTTTTCAGGGAGTCTTGAGACCCAGCTACTCTTGAGGCCAAGTCGAGCTACTCCGGCAGCTACATTTAGCTCTCCACCACCCACTTGGAGATCCAAGCTTGTGGCTTGCTCAAGTCGCAGAAAATTCGGTGGCGATAGCCTGATCATGGCCTCGCCAAAGGTAATGACATCAGGCATTTTGGGTCCCTCCCGAGTTCGTAGATGACTAATTATTTAAGCTTGTGAGAGGCTCCGTAAGGTAATTGCTAAAGAACTACCCTGCAGGCTTATTCTGCATGTAATATATAATGGAAGTCCATATAGATTCCAGTTCCTATATGCCTATCAAGGTGCCCCCTAGTAAACACTTAGGGCTGTGATGGCAACCTAGGGGTATTTTTTAGGACTTCAGAGGGAGAATTGGACTTCAGGGAATTAACTAGAGAAGAGGAAAGGACTTGAGGCAATGTGGATAAAGTCATGGTTGTATGTTTGGGTAAAGATACCGTTTTTCGTCTTCTTAATGGGTATGGTAGCCCTCACATTTAACAACGTTTTTAGTGGTACGGCTAGGGCAATCCCTGTTGCTGGAGACGCTGACAAACTATTTAACGGTAAGGATTTAAATGGTTGGAGGATTGACGGGGCAGATGTTTGGTCTGTTGAAAATGGTATCGTTACTGCCCGTGGAACTGGAGAGGAGAGTTACCTCTGGACCACGAAGGATTTTGAGTACTATGAGATTTCTCTTTCTTACAAGATGGAAGGGGATCGATCGGATAGTGGAGTTTTTATGGGGAGTACGGACTACCAGGTGCAGTTCGGGATATCTGGGAGCCTAAAGGTTGACATGACAGGTTGCGTATATTACGGCGGAAGTGGAAAAGGGAAGGGGACTTATATAGCAAGTTTTCAGGAGCCCGAAAAGGTTGTCCGCAATGGAGACTGGAACGATATTGCGATCAGGGTTACGAGGGACCGTATCGAAGTTACCCTAAATGAAAAGAAAGTTTTGGATTTTACTGAAACCGAACCCACGCGTTCTTTTAACAGCAAGGGCCCCATTGGACTCCAATTGCACGGTAACGTTGTCATGAATGTTTTTTTCTTCACGATTGAGTTTAATTGCATGTGTTGCACCTTGTCATGAATATTTTCATATTCAATGCTTATGTTATAGCAATATCAATCTAATGCAGCTGGTTGAAACAATTTCAGAAGATTT
>CAZSDV010000010.1:39267-45865 GCA_964605715.1 uncultured Acidobacteriota bacterium | reverse complement strand
TTAATTTTGCGGATAAACACTTGAAAAAACAATAAGTTATTTCTTGAATAAATTTATTAATAGCCTCTTCTCTTTTAAAGAATGTTTTACTACCCTAGCGCCTTACCATAAAAATTTTAGGAGTAACCTTAATGAGTGACGACCCACACAAACACCACCATTCTCATTCACATGTCCATTCACACGGTACCCCATTATCACGCCGTCGTTTACTGAAGGGAGCAGCAACCTTCACTCCAGTAGCTTTAGTTGGATCTTCCGGAACTGACCCTCTACTAGCAAAAAATACAAACGGAATACCCCTTGGCATCTTGGGTCAACCTCGATCAGAATCTGAAATCTGGAAAGAGCTCCGAACCCGTGCTGCAAATATGCCAATATACGATACGCACGAACACCTTTGGCATGAAGATATACGCCTTAAAAAGGCGATTGATCTTTTTCTCCTTTTTTCTCATTACACAAGTAGCGATCTTGTCACAGCTGGCATGGCACCCGAGGAAGTGAAATCCTTGCAGAATCCGGAAATTCCCCTCGAAAATCGTTGGAAAATGTTTTCCCCTTATTGGTCCTACACACGAACTACAGGATATGGGCGCTGCATGCTAATTGCTGCCCGAGATCTTTTTGGAATTGATGATATCCATAAAGGAACCTACAAGACACTCTCTGAACGTATAACAGCGGCCAATCAAGCTGGCTGGTATCACACGGTCCTAAAGGATAAAGCAAATATTGAAATATCCATACAAGACGACCTAATCTCTACCTCTGGCCAAAAACTGAAGCTAGATAAAAGATTTTTTAAAACCGTCACCCGCTTCGACTACCTGGTCACCGCAAAAGATAAAAGTGATCTTGGCCACGTTGAGAAAGTAACTGGAATATCTATAAGTAACCTAGCTGATCTTGAGCTAGCCCTAGAAAAGGCCTTTGCGGATCGACTCCAAGAGGGAATGGTTGGCGTTAAAAGTGGCCTTGCCTACCGCCGCCCGATTCACTACCAAAACGTTCCCCGTTCGGAAGCCAACCGTGCCTTCGAACATGTTTTTGCTTCCTCTTCACATGGAGATCCTGACCCTTTCACCAAAAGGAAGCTCGAGGACTACATGATGCATCGGGTCATCCGGCAGGTTGCTGAACATCAGCTACCAATGCAAATTCACACAGGCCTGCAGGCTGGCAATCGCAACCACGTAGCCTGGACCAAGCCATCGCACCTGAGTGAATTACTTAATGAATACCAGCAGGTTCCCTTTGACCTTTTCCATGGGGGCTACCCCTATGGTGGGGAGCTTGCTGCAATTTCAAAAAATCTACCAAACGTCTATCCAGATTTGTGTTGGCTACATATAATTGCGCCAGGAGTGGCCAAGCGGACTCTGCATGAATTAATAGAAACTGTTCCGGGAAATAAAATCCTGGGTTACGGGGGAGACTTTTTCCACGTTGAAGGAGCTTACGCTCATGCACAAATGGCTCGAGCACTAACAGCTGAAGTTCTGGCAGAGAAAGTAGAGAATGGCTACCTAAGAGAAGAAGAAGCCTTCTATTTACTCGATCGAATTCTATATCGGAACGGGAGAGAACTTTTTGGCAAAGGTTGATTATTTAAAACGACCTCAATTCGGTTACATATGTTTATTGATGGTATACCATCAATAAACATATGAACTTAAATCTTGCTGTAAGAATATTGAATTAATCAACCAACTGCCCTATCATAAACATTTGACGCTGAGAATCTTACCCTAATTGTTGGTTGATTAATAAACTTGAAATACCTTCCAACCCTAACCACCGTCCTCCTCGTGATTTTGTTAGGCTCACTTACGTCCATAAACGGACAGCCTCTTTTGGAATCTAATCAAAATAAAACACCAACAACTTCTACACTAGAAAATTTGCGTTTCTTTGAAACGGATATCCGACCAATATTGAATACTAATTGCCTTCCCTGTCATAATCAGAAAAATCAAACTAGTGGCTTGTCTCTTGAATCACGAGCCTCGGTTCTTCGGGGCGGAAATCGTGGGCCCGCAGTCTCACCGGGAAAACCTGAACACAGTCGCCTCCTGCAAGCCATATCCCATATTAATGATTTAAAAATGCCTCCAGCTGGAAAACTATCATCAATAAAAATTGGACTAATAGCTCGCTGGATTATGCTGGGGGCTCCTTGGCCTGAGGTACCAAATAAGGCAGTTGCTGCGAGGCCGCATGTTGATCACTGGTCATTTCAGCCGATTAAAAGCTACACCCCACCAAAAGTAGGTCACGCTGACTGGATCAGAAACCCTATTGATAACTTTATTCTCGACAGGTTGGAAAAGGAAGGATTGAGTCCTTCACGAGCAGCAGACAAAGTTACCCTATTTCGAAGGCTAAAATTAGACCTACAGGGGCTACCACCCACACCATCTGAGATTGATTCCTTCTTGGCTGACAAACGAGACGATGCCTATGAAAGAGCTATTGACCGCTTACTTGAATCACCTCACTACGGTGAACGCTGGGGGCGTCACTGGCTAGATGTAGCACGATACGCCGATACAAATGGTTTTGGCTTCGATCGCCCTCGCGTAATCTGGAGATATCGAGATTGGGTTATTCAGGCTCTCAACAGTGATAAACCATTTGACCAATTCGTTATTGAGCAGCTAGCTGGGGACCTGCTTCCAAACTCAACCTTGGACCAAAAAATAGCAACTGGATTTCATCGTAACACCATGATTAACGAAGAAGGTGGAGTTGATCAAGAACAATACAGAGTAGAAGCAATTTTTGATCGTGTCAATACTACAGGAACGGCTTTTCTAGGACTAACCATTGGGTGTGCCCAATGCCACAACCATAAATACGATCCAATCTCTCAACGTGAATACTACCGCCTCTTCGCTTTTTTCAACACGCAAGATGAGATGGTAATCAACACTGTTCGACCTTCCGAAGTAAAAGGCTTTCAAAAATTATCATCTGATTTCACACTTGAAAAACTCCGATTGGAAACAGAGATTGCAAAAAGAGAATCAAAACTAATCAACCTAATTCCCGAATGGGAGGCTAAGCTAACCAAGGAACAAAAGAAAAAAGTTCCTCGCAATATCCAAGAAATACTAAAAATTCCTACAGGTCAGCGTACCCTAACACTAACAGAAGATCTGGAAGCTTTCTTCAAGGAAGAGCAGGATCCTGCCTACTTGAAACGCACAAGGGATCTTGAGCTCCACGCCTCCACCCCTAAGAAAGGAAACCCGAACCAATTCACAGCAATGGTTTTAAAGGAAAGGGAAAAACCACGCAAAACTCATATTTTTAATGGGGGAGCCTTTCTGAAGCCTGGAGTAGAGGTATCGCCAGGCATCCCCTCTATCCTTCCAGCTCTTAAAGTAAAAGATGGGGCAAATCTAAACCGATTGGATTTAGCTAGATGGTTAGTTGGAAAAAAGAACCCTCTAACCTCACGTGTAACTGTTAACCGAATTTGGCAGCAATACTTTGGCCGCGCATTAGTCACGACGCCGGAAAATTTTGGAATCCAAGGGGAAAAACCCTCTCATCCTGAACTTCTGGATTGGCTTTCCAATGAATTTATTCGCAAGGGATGGAGCCTCAAGGAGTTACATCGCCTGATTACAGGCTCTGCCACTTACCGCCAATCATCTCATGTAAGTTCGGAAATTTGGGATCGTGACCCTCAAAATATCCTTTTGAGCCGAAGCCCTCGTTACAGAGTAGAAGGCGAGGTAGTTAGAGATATAGCTCTGAGTGTTTCAGGCTTAATACATCATCAAATTGGCGGTCCAAGTACATTTCCACCTCAACCACCTGGCATAACTGATCTGAGCCGAGGAAATTTAATTTGGGTGACCGCTTCAGGCAATAATCGTTACCGCCGAGGAATGTATACGTTCTGGAAACGAACATCCCCCTACCCACCATTGATTACCTTTGATTCTCCAACGGCAGACAAAACCAATATTCGTCGCGACCGCACAAATACTCCTCTCCAAAGTTTGGTAACGTTAAACGATGACCTATTTGTTGAAGCTGCCAAGAGCCTCGCTCTTCGTGTGTTGCGTAATGAATCAATAAGCAAAAATGGAAGGTTAGAATACGCTTTTCGCCTTTGTGTTGCACGTAAGCCTAATGAGTTTGAAAAAAAAGAACTCACCAAATTTCTTAAAAAGGAACATCAACGGTTTCTAGAAAACCCAAAGCAAGCCATGAAACTTTTACCTGGAGATTTCCCACAAGAAATAGAGCCATGGCGTTTTGCAGCATGGTTTTCAGTTTCTCGCGTGTTGCTCAACCTCGACGAAACGATTACCAGAGAATAACAATGGGGACTAAATTACAAACTGCTAGCCTGCTTAAAAATCGAACCCGACGCTACTTTCTTCAGGAATGTTGGTCTGGGTTAGGCACCCTTGCGCTCACAGGATTAATGAATGAAAATCTTTTTGCCTCCTCCATCAACCCCATGGCCTCTAAAAAACCTCACTACCCTGCCAAAGCTAAAAGCGTGATTTTTCTAGGAATGTCAGGAGGGCCCAGTCAACTTGAACTTTTTGATTACAAACCAAAACTTATTGAAATGCATGGCAGGCCCATCCCAAAATCAGTGGTGGGAGAACAACGCTACGCTTTTATTAAACCTGAAGCTCCCTTACGAGGCACAGAGCGAGTTTTCCGCCGTCATGGACAATCAAGATTAGAGATTTCTGAATGCCTACCTCATATAAGCTCCATCGCAGATGAAATATGTTTAATCCGATCAATGGAAACTAATGTGTTTAATCATGCACCAGCCCAACTATTCTTATATACAGGATCAGAGAGACCAGGAAGGCCTAGCATGGGAGGTTGGATAACATACGGCCTCGGAGCTGAAGCGGAAGGTCTTCCGGGATACGTAGTTCTGCACTCAACTAGCCGAGCCTGGAATCCAGGGATCCAGGCCGGGGCCTCATGTTGGTCTAGTGGGTTTCTCCCAACAACTCACCAAGGAGTTGTATTGAGAAACATTGGTGACCCAATTCTTTATCTCTCAAACCCTCAAGGGGTTAATTCATCAATGCAGCAGGATGCCATTGTGGCCATTAATCAAATGAACCAACATCGTTACAACGTAATGGGCGACCCAGAAATTCAGACCCGAGTTGCGTCTTTCGAAACAGCGTACAGAATGCAAATGGAGGCTCCTGAAATATGTGACATCACACGAGAACCACAAAATATTTTAGATATGTACGGTTGCAAGCCAGGGGAGATGTCGTTCGCTAATAACTGCCTACTTGCTCGGCGATTGGTGGAAAACGGAGTTCGTTTTATAAACGTATTTCACAAAGGATGGGACCATCACGGCCAATCTCCCACAAATGAGCTAATCACGTCAAATCTTGACCAAGCATGCTTGGATGTAGATCAAGCTTCTGCCGCCTTAGTTAAAGACCTTAAGCAGCGTGGGATGCTTGACGATACGTTAGTTATCTGGGGTGGGGAGTTTGGACGAACGCCCATGGGGCAAGCTCAAGATCCTGATGATCCAAGCATTTTTCGAGGCCGAGACCATCACCCCAACGCCTATTCAATCTGGATGGCTGGTGGGGGCATTAAGGCAGGTCAAACGGTGGGTCAAACAGATGAACTTGGATTCCATGTCATCGAAGACAAGGTACATGTCCACGACCTACAAGCAACCATTCTTCACCTTCTAGGCTTGGACCATAAAAAGTTAACCTTTCGATTCCAAGGTCGGGATTTTCGACTTACGGATGTGGAAGGGGTTGTCGTAGAAAAATTGCTCGCATAAGAATTTTCCCATCCAATTCCTTCGTTCTCCAGAAATCACCCACTGCAATAGGCCATTTCCAAGGGATGGATTCCATGCAAATCACACGCCTTATTTTTATACCAAACCAAACCTTAACAGGCATACCTACCTAAAATTTATTGAAACAAATTTGAGATATGCAGATTCAGACAGTAGATTTTGGCGGAGAGGATGGGATTCGAACCCATGATCCCGCTATTAACAGGATAACGGTTTAGCAAACCGCCGCCTTCGGCCCCTCGGCCACCTCTCCATCATGAAGCCAATCTTCCCTTTTTGTTAATAATAACAGCGTGCATCTATTTAGCCAACTTATTGATTTAAGTTAGCCTCCTTACAAAAAACAAACTTGGTTTCTTCACCATGATAAAATGCCACATTACTATTAAAGAGGAGCTATAGCCCGCATGCAATTTGAATCCAAAGTTGTGCTAATTACTGGCGGTGGTTCAGGCATTGGTAAAGCCTGTTGTAAGATATTTTCTGAACGTGGCGCAAACGTTGCGGTTGTAGACATTGACGCCAAAAAAGCAAAATCCTCAGCAAGTAAAATATCAGATCGGAATGATACAAAGGGAACCGCTCAAGCATTTCCAGCGGACGTCTCCTCGCTTAAGGATGCTAAGCGCGTAGTTGATAATATCCACAACACACTTGGTGACGTAGATACGCTAGTTAACTGCGCAGGCATCCAACGCTTCGGCACTGCTGTTTCTACTTCTGAGGATACCTGGGATGAAGTCATGCGTGTAAATCTTAAGA
>CAZSDV010000010.1:17317-39257 GCA_964605715.1 uncultured Acidobacteriota bacterium | reverse complement strand
AATGTCAAAGTATGTTTTACCTGGAATGATCCAAAAAGGAGGAGGGTCTATTATTAACGTGGGATCCGTACAATCGCTAGGGGCAGTGGCTGACTCCCTTGCATACGTAACAAGTAAACACGGCGTGCTTGGCCTTACAAGATCCATAGCCATTGATCACGGACACAAGAATATCCGTGCCACTTGTGTCTGTCCTGGTGCAATCGATACTCCCATGTTGAGATGGGCAGTATCTCGTATAGGAGATTCCGAAGAGGTTTTAAAGATATGCAAAAAGGCACACGCACTGGGTCGATTGGGTGAACCCGAAGAAGTAGCTAGGCTCATTGCCTTCCTTGCTAGTGAGGAGGGTTCTTTCCTGTCTGGCGCAGCCTACCAGGTTGACGGAGGGATGATGGCTCCCGTGGGAGGAATGAGCTTTCGAGGTTGAAACTATTCAAGGAGTAAAGAGCAAGAAGAGAGGTTAGTAAAAAAGGTACTTCCGCCATTTTCGTTCAGATTGGCCCATCAACCGTATCAGCTGTCGGCTGGTATGGAGTGTAAAAGGCCGTGGCTGATGTAGAAGCGTCACTCCAGCTTCCTCAGGAAGACGATTCCCTTTGTGATTATTGCAAGCCTGGCAGCAGGTTACAAGATTGTCCCAGTCCCCTCGACCACCCCGTGAACGGGGAATAACATGGTCAAGCGTAAGATCCAATGGACTAAAAACTTGACCACAAAACTGGCAGGTATGACGATCCCGCATAAGGATATTCTTGCGAGAAAGGGAGCGGGAGCGGTTCGGTATCTTTCGATATTCAATCAGACGAATCACGCTTGGGATGCGCATTTGAAAACGGGCAGCATGAAGTAGCGTGCCATTTTCTTCCTCAGTTATAGCAATTCCCTTAAGAAGGAGTAATACAGCCCGGCGAGCGCCCGTTACATTAATTGGTTCGTAAGTAGCATTGAGTACCAGCACAGGTACTCGGAGAGGATGCGTTCCAGGTTCTCCCATATTCGATTAGCCTCGAATTTTTGGATGAAATCCTTCAGCATTATGCCCATATGGGTACTTCTGCGTCAACTGCGGCCACTCCATCAATATTAAGTCCATCTAGCGTCAATTTTCCCAATGCCTATGGTGTCCAGTAAAATTTAAGAAATGCATTATGGTAATTTTAATAAAATCACCTGGTTGCATTGATCTGTTTCTCGGCAGGTTAGGTCATAGTTGACGATTTCAACTGGACCCGTTAGACTGGTAGCACTTGCTGAAAGGAATAACATATGGCAACACACGTGTCGGCAGTAAAACGAATCAAGCAAACCCTAAAAAAGACTCGTATAAAGCGCTCACACCTCACGCAAGTTCGGCGCCAGATCCGCCTTGTCCGTTCCTTGCTGGAAACGAAAGATAAGGCCAAAGCGACGGAACAGCTTAAAAAAACACTACCCTTATTAGATAAAGCAGCAGGAAGGGGAATTATCCCGGCCAACGCCGCTAACCGACATAAATCCCGCCTAACACGTCAACTAAATTCGCTCGCGTAGCCCTGATCCTAGGTAAGTTCAATTAATCCCTAAGATCTTGCATCCATAATTTGCCAGATTAAATTTTCCAAGCGAATCTGCATATCCTTCCAGGAAGACTTGATATCCAAATCCGCGTCGTGTATGAACTTCAAAATTTCCATCTGCTCCTTCTTCGAGTAATTACTTGCTATAATCTGATTTGGTTGTTTTTTACCAGAATGTTGATCCTTAGGGTGAACTTTGAAGGTGCTTTGTCTTTTCTCGGCAGATAACGATTGGCGGAACAAGTGAGCCATATTCCAAAGAATCCGCAACACTGGCTCGTTATTTCTCAGAAGATTGTCTAAGCAACGAATTGCATCCTCTTCCTCTCTGCCTGCCAACGCATAAAGAAAAAGGTCTATTTCATAACCATCTGCTACTGAAGTTAAATCTAAGAGGTCTGAAACAGTAATCTGATGACCCTTCGGGTTTGCTAGGTAAATTTTCGTTAGTTCATTTTGAATTCTAAGCAAGTCACCATCTAATTTATTAGACAATATTTCAGCGGCCCTTGGATCAATTTGAATTTTATCTTTCTTGAGGATCTCTGAAATCCAACGAAGAGAGGCGGCCCCCCTAAGTCTCTTCATCTCAACCACTCCTGTTTGTTTTAGAAGAAGAGATATAAAACGACGACGTCGATCTGGAACACCAGCAATAAATACAAGAGTTGAATATATTGATGGCTTTTTTAGATACTCCCTAAGGGCAATAAAATCTTCTTCTGCTACATTATTAAAATCCATGAGGTCACGGATTAGAAAAATATTCCTTGGTCCTATCATTGGTTTCTGGTAGGCACGTTCTAGCAATAGGGGTATCTCACCTGCTTTAAAATCAACAGGATGAAAACACCACCCAAGAGCATCCTCAGGAATTGAGCGGCGCAAAACCTTTCTGCAGCGATCATGAAAAAACCCTTCTTCGCCGCAAAAAAAATACGCGGGGGACCATTGATTATCACGTAATTGTTCAAAAAATTGCCGAGGGGTCATTTAGAAACTAACTAATAAATATGAAATAACTCACAAGTAGATATTTAGTTAATGTCAAAAGTTTTCCAAGATCTCACTCACCAAGGTTCGGGCTAAATCTCGGGAAATTCTATCAAGGGCAACATCATCTTCTTCAAAAAGAACTTCAATATTCGGATCAATTTGGTATTGCTCACGAAAAATATACCGGGGATTAGAAAATAATACTTTTCCGCTGCCATTCTCTACAAGTTCTACACCTGCAATGATTTCCATTTGCAATGTTGTGGCTCGACCAGTGTTTGGGTCAAAGGCTACCGCACGAAACCCTGCCCGGATTACCTTCCCGTTTAAAACTGCATCAGCGCCATCTTTGATTGCAGTAATTCCGAAACCTGTTCGGCGGATTAATTCACGGGTAACGGCAGAAGATATTTTTTGTTCAATCCGAAATCGAGGAGTTTCATTCTTGAAAGCCGGAACTGCGATAGATTTTAATTCTGCAGGAAGGCGACTTCCCTTCCCTGCAATGCGATAACCACAATTTAAAAAATTAATAATGCCGAATGCTATCGAAAATAACATCAACAAACTAAGTTGATACCTTAATGAATTCATGAATACTTTGCCTATATATTGTCTCATTTAATTCAAGCTTCTTGGGAATCGGGCCGGATAGATTGAAAGCGGGAAGGTGCTCGATATACTAATCCCGATAGCATATATGCACCTGCAATAAAAAGTAAGACATGTTCGGAAAAAAGAAAAATAGACCATGCAATTAATCCAATAAATATAAAAATAGCGTACGGTCTACGGCGACGCAAATCTAACGACTTAAAGCTGTAGTAGCGGAGACGACTTACCATTAGAAACGACAGCAAGGAAAGAACACCAAGCCATGCAATCCCCGAAACCCAATGACTCAGAGGGAGCTTCGTCCAATGCACGACAGCAGCCACTAAACCAGCAGCTGCAGGAATGGGAATCCCAACAAAGAACCGGTGGTCCGTCTCCGGCCGGGTGGTTTGGAGATTGAACCGTGCCAAACGGCCTGCTCCGCATATAACAAAAGCAAAACAGACAATCCAGCTTAACGGTTGTAAGTGATAGATCCATTTGACCCCATAATCAATTTCCATCCAACGCATTCCCCAAGAATAAGCAAGCACGGATGGAGCTAATCCAAAAGTAATCACGTCCGCCAAGGAGTCAAACTCGCGGCCAAAACTCGAAGTGGATCGAACCAAACGCGCAATTCGTCCATCAAGCCCATCAAAGATTACCGCCCATCCTATAGCCTTAGCCGCATTGTCAAAGGCGGCAGCCGATGCTTCGTCGGTAATCCCTGAAACCAATAATTGTGCGCCGCGTAAGGTAAAAAGGAGGGAGTAAAACCCACAGGCAAGAGTTCCAACAGTAAACATGCTGGGCAGCAAAGCGACGCCCTTCTCCATGTGTCGCTGTGGACGACTCCGAGGACTCTTATTGATGATTGATGGCAAGAATACTGCTCCCAGCTTTGAGGCGGTCCCCTGATTTTACGATAATATCTATACCAGGCTCTAAAAGAACATCTACTCTTGAGCTAAACTTAATCAATCCAAAACGTTCACCCTTCTCAACAATGTCTCCCTTTTTTTTCCAGAAAACTATTCTTCGAGCCACAAGCCCAGCGATTTGCCGAACAATAACCGTAGTCTTATCCCCACAAATATTAATAATATTCTGTTCGTTCTCTAGTGAAGCATCAGGACGCATGGCTGGCAAAAACTTCCCCCTTTGATATTCAACAGAGGTAATTATACCTTTTATTGGAGAGCGGTTAATGTGCACATCTAATGGGGACATGAAAATACTAATTCTTTGCCATCGCTGGCCACCATATTCTTCTTCCACAATTTCCTGTATCTTACCATCTGCGGGGGATACCAGATATTCAACATCAAAAGGTATTGCTCGATCCGGGTCACGGAAAAAATTTAGCAATAATCCTGATAAAATTAAAACGCCTACTGCTGGAACATACAGCTTAAAACCCAACAAGCCACCCCCCACTAAGACCAGGGGTAATCCATACCAATATCCTTCTTTTACTATTGAAATTCGCAATTTAATATAAGGAGTGGCGGTTTAAAGTAAAAAGGTAATTACAACTCACCAGGCCCCCTTAAGCCTTTCCGCATAACGTTCTGGTTTATTAGTGCAATGCTGCTAGTTAGCCATTTTTTCCTGTATTAGGTGCTGCATCTGATCTTTGGCGTGAAGTTTTAATTTCTTTAGAGTTTTCTCTTTTAACCTCTCTTCTTCGGTAAGAAAACCTTTACTGGACAGGTTTTCTAATTTTTTACCGTAAAGGGAATGGTCAGCTTCCAAGCGACGATACTGATCACTGGTAGCCAGCAACTGTTTCCGGATCACTTCAAAGCGAGTGCTCATGACCGTGACCTCCTTGACATTGTAAAGATTTCAGCAAGACGTTAGCATATCGCCCGAAACCAATTCAACCGAAATCCTACAAGTTCATTATTCCTCGCATATAACTGAATTCAAGCATTTTGCAAATAATAAAAATAACTTAATCTAAAAATTAATCCCAAATAACTAGCAAAATACTTTAATCGCCCTGGTGCCGAATTTCCGCGTCAGGGCGCCGTATGTAGAGGGGTTTGACTTCCTCAGCGGAGGAATATTTTCCTATTAAAAATCTCTCTTGAGCTACATGTGCCACTGTCTCTGAAATTGGGAAAGAAGCATTCTTCCAAAAAATATTTTCTCCGGAAATATGACATATTTGTTTAATTAATTCTTGGTTAGGTAAAGTTATAAAAGTAGCCTCGTTATGACCGGAAAATTTTTCCTTGCAATAAGAAATAAAAACTTCAATCTCCATTACATTTGGATCTCCTGTAATTTGGAAATTTTTCTCGGATTCTAATGGTTTAAAAAAGGCGAAATATACTTGCCCACGATCTCCATTTAAAATTGGAACAGCCCAAGAAGTTCTAGGGTTTGCTGAAAATACCATAGCCTCAAGAACGGAAACGCCAACAACCGGTTTATTTAAAGTTTCTGCCCAACCTTTTACTGTTGCCAAACCAACACGGATACCCGTAAATGAACCGGGTCCCGTAGTCACACTAAAAAGATCTACATCGGACAGGTCTCTCTTTTGCTCATGAAGCAGCTTACTCATTGCGCTAAAAAGGGAAAAAGAATGCCTGCGACCTCCCTCAAAAATCGAGGTAACTGCAATCTCTCCATTTTCACGCCAGCAAAGGCTTCCTTGCTCTGACGTAGTATCAATTCCCAGGACAGTCACGGTTCTCCTTCATAAGACTACAGGACAAACAGAAAAAGACGCAAACGATGTTTTTGTCAACACCTCTTACTTTTAAGAGGGTTTAAAAAAATAAATCTCACCTTTTCCTTAATTTTAATTTAGGTAACACTAATGCCATTAGATATTCTTACAAAGAATATCTAATTTTAATATTTTGTAAAATGTCATTAAATCTTCATAATGCAAGTTAATAACATACCGTTCCCGTTGGATTATGAAGATTTCTGCCGTATGCTAGAGAAAATAAATCCATGAGCACATCCTCTAGAGAAATTCTTGGCCAACACTTAATTTTAGGATTAAAATCAACGCAAGTTAATAAAACGGTCCAGTCATTCTTGGACACCTATAAACCATCGGGCGTCATACTCTTTGGCCGAAATCTAGTTTCACCGGAGCAAACTGCGCAGTTAAATCGGGAACTTTGCTCCGAGCTATCGCCTAATCCCTTTATATCAATAGATGAAGAAGGCGGACCTGTTGATCGCCTAAAAAAATTACTGCCTCCCCTTCCTTCTGCAGAATCTATCGCAAAAAGTGGAAACCCATCATTTGCCAATCTACAAGGAGACTTGATCGGTTGCGCCTTTCGCCTTTTGGGCTTTAATCTTAATTTTGCTCCTGTGCTCGATATTGGATATGCAACTTCCAAGCGAGTACTCTCAAAAAGGACATACGGGAATAACCAAAACGAGGTCTCAGAATTTGCAAATTCTTTTATCCAGGGCCTCGAAAAACACCAAATCCTTTCTTGCGGAAAACATTTCCCGGGACTAGGAACTGCAAAGGAGGATACGCACTCTCACTTACCTCTTATCGTTAGATCTATGGCAAATCTCTGGCAGCAAGATTTGATTCCCTATCGTCGCCTACTTAAACACCTTCCCATGGTGTTAGTGGGTCACGCTTGCTACAAAGCTTACGATTTTCATGCTCCAATTTCAGCATCCGTCTCCACTAATATTATCAAGGGACTCCTTCGTAAAAAATTAAATTATCAAGGATTAATTATTTCAGATGACCTCGAAATGGGCTCCGTTAACAAGAATATTCCCCATCGAGATATTGGAGTCAGGGCATTAAAAGCAGGATGCGACCTCCTTATCGTAAGCCAGCAACATGGCTTAATTAAAGACATCATGATAGGCCTAGAAGAAGCGGCTTCGAAAGGAGACCTTGATCCTGAGCAGCTGAAAAAAAGTCGTGCAAGAATTGCTACTGCTAGGCGCGGACTTCCATTGCTTCCTTCAACATTTGACACGGAAAAGTTCTCTGTTTTAATTAAAAAATACAATGATTTCTTAAAGAAAATTCAGCAGTCAAAAGATTAAATTCATGCCGTTAACTAGAAAATTGGGTAGTCGGCTATCTGTAGGATTGATGTCGGGAACCTCTCTCGATGGAATAGATGCTGCATTAGTACGAATCTCTGGAGATATGGAAAGCCCAAAAGTAAAGCTTCTGGGCTTCCGCACCTACCCGTATCCAATTGGTTTGCGAACTGAACTCCTAAATATCGCTGAAGGTGAAATGGTTTCTGCTTCTACCTTAAGTGATGTCAATTTTCGACTAGGGAACCTCCTTGGAAACGCCGTTGTACGTTTATGCCGAAGCAATAAAGTTAAACTCTCTTCCCTTCATTGTATTGGATCCCACGGGCAAACAGTCTTCCACCACGGCCGCCACACTAAGGGCAAAAAACTCCGAGGTCATCCTCCTTCCACATTGCAGCTCGGAGAACCCAGTCTGATTGCTGGACATTGTAAAGTGACAACCGTTGCGGATTTTCGGCCGGCTGACATGGGACAAGGAGGGGAAGGTGCCCCACTTGTCCCCTTAATCGATTATCTTTTGTTTAGAGGGGAAAAACTTGGGACCTTAACATTAAATTTAGGTGGAATAGCTAATATCACGATAATACCCTCCAGCAGTAAA
Organism: uncultured Acidobacteriota bacterium; assembly: GCA_964605715.1. Taxonomy (GTDB): domain Bacteria; phylum Acidobacteriota; class Terriglobia; order UBA7540; family JAPUME01; genus JAPUME01. The sequence continues at coordinate 31,448 of CAZSDV010000010.1, read as the reverse complement.
GAGAGCGATGTGTTTGGATTCGACACCGGCCCAGGGAATATGGTAATTGATTCATTGGTCCGTCTTCTAACCCATGGGAACCAATCAATGGACCGAAATGGTCGCATCGCATCCCGTGGATCTATTGTTCCGCAAATTCTTAAAAAATCTCTATCCCATCCCTTTTTTCGTCTTAACCCGCCAAAGAGTGCCGGACGGGAGGAATTTGGATCAGTTTTTGTTGAAAAATTTCTTAAATCTAAAATTTATATTCACCCACAAGACCTAATTGCAACCGCAACAGAACTTACTGCCACAACCATCGTGAATGCAATCAATCAGTTCGTACTTCCCGTTACGCCCATTGACCGGATAATTATTTCTGGTGGCGGTGCACACAACAAACATCTGATGCATAGACTGAACGCAATGCTCCCCAATCTCCATTTTCATAAATCTGGTGAGTTTGGGGTCCCAGAAGATGCCAAGGAGGCAATAAGCTTTGCATTACTTGCAGAAAGAACGTTAGCAGGATTGCCTGGTAATATTCCTGCTGCTACAGGGGCAACAAAACCAGTCCCCCTCGGAAAGATCATCTATGCATAGAGTTTCTCGATTAGTCTTACTATTCGTGGTCTTTGCCTTGATGGGTTGTCAACCACAAAGAGACCCCAATACGCTGGTTTTTTTAATTGAATCAAGTCCAACAAATCTTGACCCCCGCATAGGAAACGATGCTCAATCCGAGCGAATAAACCAGATGCTTTATAGCAGCCTCGTTCGTCGGGACCAAGACCTGCAATTGCAACCTGATCTTGCGAAAAACTGGGAAAGCCTTGACCCTTCCACTTATATTTTTCACCTTCGTCCGAATATACGATTTCACGATGGACGTATTTTAACTTCAGCTGATGTTAAGTTTACATTTGAAAGCCTTCTCGATGATTCACTTACTAGCGTTAAATCAGGAACGTTTCGCCAAATAAAAAAAATAGAAACACCTGATGCCCATACTGTCATTTTTCACCTTAAAGAGCCCTACTCCCTTTTTCCAATTTCTTTAATTAATGGGGCAATCGGTATTGTTCCACGCGGGTCAGGTCAGGAAATATCTCAGCGACCTATTGGATCTGGTATGTACCGCTTCGTAAGCGCTCTTCCCGACAAAAATATAATCCTGGAACGAAATGAAGACTACTTCGGAGAACAGCCAAATATTTCACGCGTTGAATTCAAGATCGTCCCTGATATGGTCACGCGTGCGCTTGAACTTCAAAAAGGAAGTGCAGATATTGCATTAAACGCAGTGACACCAGATATGGCAGAAACTCTTAGTACAAATCCCAACCTTCAAATTCTTCGATCACGTGGCACCAACTACGGCTACCTTGCATTCAACCTGAAAGATCCTATTTTGAAAAACCTACTTGTCCGACGGGCTATTGCCCACGCCATCAATCGCCAGGAGATAATCAAATATCTGTGGCGAAATACGGTTCGCCCTGCGGCAAGCATCCTTCCCCCTTCTTCTTGGGCTTTTGAGCCTAACGTAAGGAATTACCCTTATGCCCCCTCTCGGGCCGACCAGCTACTCGATCAGGCAGGATTCCCTCGGAATACTAACGGAATTCGTTTTAAGCTCAACTACAAAACATCAACTGAGCAAATTGGGCTCCTAAAGGCAGAAATTATTCAAGCGCAACTCCAGCAAATTGGCATAAAAATACAAATCCAGAGTTACGACTTTGCTACTTTTTATTCTGATATCATAAATGGTCGTTTTCAGCTTTATTCGTTACGATGGATTGGAGGAAATATCCACCCCGATATTTTTGAATTTCTTTTTAGTTCGAAAAATTTTCCTCCTCACGGGGCAAACCGAGGTCACTACCAAAACTCCCAATTGGACACTCTACTTGAACTAGCTAGGACCACCCTAAGGAAAGAAAAACAACGGAAGATGTATTCCAAAATCCAAAAAATCCTTGCAAAAGACCTCCCCTACGTACATCTATGGCACTTTGATAATATCTGTATCCATAATCAGCGTATCCGAAACGTTCGCCTCTTTCCTGCAGGAGATTATGAATTTGTTGCACAAATTGAAATATCTCAATAGACTATGTTTTTTAATCTTTCACGGGAATCCCTCGTAAATTACACCTTGCGCCAAGCAGCATGGAAATGTATCCTTATCTCGTTACTGGTTTTAGTTAAATACTCCCACCATTCCTCAAGATTTACAGGTGGACCAGGAGAATACATCGGTGGCGACAACCGCAGCAATCCAGAACCCCATGAGCAGCACTATGGTTTTTCTTCGGAGAATTCCTTTCTTTTTAGCTCACCTGGTTTGTTTTGCTCCCTTTTTTATGGAATTTAAAATATCAGGTGTTGCACTTGCACTTGGTTTCTATTATGGCCGTATGTTCTTTGTTACCGGGGCGTATCATCGCTACTTCTCCCACAGGACCTACAAGACAAGTAGAATTTTCCAATTCATTCTTGCTTACCTGGCAATGACCTCATCCCAAAAAGGAGTTCTCTGGTGGGCAGCGCATCACCGCACGCATCACAGGTACTCTGATACAGATGATGACGTCCATTCGCCATCACTCAGTGGATTCTGGTGGTCACACGTGGGTTGGATTTTAAGCCCAACAACTGAAAAAACTAATTACTCTCTTGTTCCTGATTTAGCCAAATACCCTGAGCTGCGGTGGTTAAACCGATGGTTCCTGGTACCTCCTGTTAGTTTAGCTGTAACACTATTTTTCTTTGGGGGATGGCACGCTCTCGTATGGGGATTTTTTATCAGCACGGTGATGCTCTGGCATGGCTCTTTTTCCATTAATTCGTTGGCCCATATCATTGGCCGTGCACGATATCCAACTACTGACTTAAGCAAGAACTCGCTACCTTTGGCTCTCCTTACTATGGGAGAAGGATGGCATAATAATCATCATTACTACCAGGCGTCTACCAGGCAAGGTTTCTTCTGGTGGGAACTAGATATTACGTACTACGGATTGGTAATCCTTTCTTGGCTTGGCCTTATATGGGATCTCCGGCAACCGCCGAAATCACTCATTGCCCGCACAGCAGCATAGTAAAATTTATCCTCATACTGGGACTCTAAAATATATACTTATTGAGATAGGTTCAGCTGAGGGATTGAAATTGAAGGTTGGCTTTGTTGCGCCTGCACCAGCAAATCAGAGAAGGAAGCTCCCACCCTCTCCCCTTACTTTAGATTGATAAATCTACGTAAATTGAAGCAAAAAAAATTGAATTAGCGCTTCGAGCGAAACCCCGCAATCAGCGCAGAAATGATTACTACGAGTAATAAAACGACCATTAATTTAAAGAAAAACAAAACATCTCCTAAACACTGCCACCTTCTACCTTAAGCCTCCCACTACTTACTTTAATTTTCAAGTCCCATGGGTGACAAGTGTAGATTACCCTTCAGTAGAATATAACTCAATAATGATTCTGTATAGCTCAGAACGATTTTCTTTATACTAAAATCTTTACTATCTATGGATATCTCGACATAACCCTTAATCTTAAATCCAACAGGTCCAATATAAGATTTTCATACTTCTTTGTGCCCCCGAAGAAAACCAGCTTCTCATGATATGCTCGTTTTACAAGGATTCCGAAAATTAACTTTTCTAAGGAGGACTAGAAGTGAAACTAAATCTTAAATCAGTTGGCATTGCCTTGGCATTCCTCTGGGGAGGGGGTATTTTTATAGTAGGCCTAGCCAATATGATCTGGAACGATTATGGACAGTCATTCTTGGAGCTTTGCAGTTCTGTCTACCCTGGCTACCATGTTACCCATACAATAGGAAGTGTAATTGCAGGTACTCTTTATGGGGCTGCTGATGCCTTTTTGGCTGGCATTGTTTTTGCCTGGATATACAACCGAGTTACACCGGCATCCTGAAGTAAGCCAGCTGGACATCCTGAAATCTAAGCAGCCCATTCCATTAAATAAAATAACAAATACGCCTTAAGCCAGGTGCTGGGTTCCTTGGGGTGGAGGTTTTGCTATTAAAGCCATCCCTTTCTAACTCTGGCTTAGGGTTGCAGAGCGCCATCCCTTAATGATTATTTTGGCTGAGATAAGCTTTTAGCTGCTCTCTTTAAGCGGGCGGTCACGCGCTCCCTTCCTAAGAGCTCAATAACCTCAAAAAGGCTAGGAGCGACGGCTTGGCCGGTAAGAGCCACACGACTAGAATTGATCATCAATCCAGCCTTAACTCCCTTTTGGTCTGAAAAACAACGTAGGCATTTTTCTGTTTCAGAGGAATTAAAAGGATTTACACAAATAAATTTTTCAGCTAACTCTATCAATAAGTCTTCCAACAAAGGATGCTTCCAAAACTTTTTTATTGCTTTAGGGTCAAATTCAAATTCCTCCGTAAAAAAAGACCGACTGGAGGTCGAAAAATCTTTTAATGTCCTCATTCGAGGTTGGACTGCTCGGAGAACATTTTTAAACCAATTTCGATGTGAGGAGGTGTAATCTGAACTCCATAAGCCAGAAATCTTTAATTCTTCTTCAGCCAAAAGAGAAAGCTTTGCCATAGGCAATGAGCGAAGGTGTTGGCTGTTAATCCAAGAAAGCTTTTCCGGATCGAATTCGGCATTACTTTTTGAAATATTTTCGAGAGAAAACTCCTTGATGGCCTCATCAACCCCAAATATTTCTTTTTTTCCTGGATGACTCCACCCAAGCAAAGCCAAATAGTTGATCATGGCTTCTGGCAAGATTCCACTGTCCTTGAATGTTAAGATCGATGTAGCACCATGGCGCTTACTTAATCGAGTCCGATCCGGTCCCAAGATAAGTGGCAAGTGTGCAAACACAGGTGTTTCCGCTCCCAACACTTCATACAATAAAATCTGCTTGAATGTATTTGAGATATGATCCACCCCACGAATAACGTTTGTAATCTGCATATTCTGGTCATCAACAACAACACAGAGATGATAAGTTGGGTGACCGTCTGAGCGCAGCAACACAAAATCGTCAAGGGAGGAGTTGCTAACCTTGATAACACCTTGGACCTGATCTGTAAAAAAAGTCATTCCATCCTTAGGAACCATGAACCGAAGTGCGTAAGGATAGCCAGCTTGAATCTTTGTTTCTCGTTCAACCTTACTCATATGACGACAGGTTCCATCATACATCCAAGGTCTACCAGATAGCTCTGATTTAGTCTTTCGTCCTTTTAGGTCCTCGGGAGTGCAGAAACACGGGTAAGCATCACCATTTTTCAAAAGTTTTCGAGCAATCTTACGATATCGGTCCAAATGTTTAGACTGACGGTAAGGGGTATTATCCAAACAAAATCCCAGCCACTTTAGGGCAGCAAGAATTTCATCCACCATTTCTTCATTTGACCGGTCAGCATCAGTGTCTTCAATTCGAAGAATAAATGAACTACCCTTCCCTCTTGAAACCAGCCAATTAAAAAGGGCAGTTCGAGCCCCGCCTACATGTAAGTGGCCAGTTGGAGAAGGAGCAAATCTGACACGTACTTCTGACATTCAATCCCCTTGAATAATTTATTTAAAGGTTTCAAATCATACGAGAAAAAAGATGCAGCACCTCACTACACTTAACTGAGTAAACATACCCTCGGGCTACTACCTTTTCTTTCTTTTAAAATAAAGAGGTAATAATTTTTAAAACAAAGAAATTTTAGTCGATAAAAGTAATTAATCATCGACACCCGCAAAATAGGAAACCGTTGCTGTATTGGGCTTATCGTTCATTTTTCCATTTGAAAATCGCTTCAAACTAAAGCAGTCTAACGAGGAAGAAGTAGGCCCATTAAGGACTAAATCTGAAATTATTTGTGCAGTTATGGGAGCTAGCAAAATTCCATTACGAAAATGTCCAGTAGCGAAAAATAAATTTAATACCTCCCCTTTCCCAAGAATTGGCAAATGATCAGTTGAATCTGGCCTCAAACCTGCCCAGGCACGAAGAAATCGAGCCTGTTTTAACCAAGGAGCGAACTTAGTTGCAGAAGAAAATATTTCCTCCAATCCACCCATTGTGACACTTTTATCAAACCCTGCATCTTCAATGGTTGCTCCAACCAACAAACAACCGTCAGACCTTGGCACTAAATAAGATCCCCCACACCAAATCGTATGGTCAATTATCTTATCAATTTCAAGTTGAATAATCTGACCTCGTGATGGACGGACTGGAACACTCAATCCAAAGCACTTTGCAAGCTCCCCCGACCAGCATCCCGCAGCTAATACAAAGTAATTTGCTGAGAACCGGTGAGTGGCGCTTTTAAGTTCCTTTAGATTTCGATTCTTAAATTCAGCCTTTTTGATTTCCATTTGGGAAATAAATTTAACACCTAGTTTCTGGGCTGCTCGGACAACTGCAATGGACAGAGACTTGTTGTCAAGCCAATGGTCATCAGGAAAAAATAATCCCCCCTTAACAGACAAATCAAGTCCACCACCCCACTTTCGAGCTTCAGTATTTGAAATATTTTCTACATGAAGGCCTAAAGATTCCTGGAGAGAATATTTTTTCTTCAAATCACGCAATCCTTTGTCATCCTTAGCTACTTCCAGCATTCCTTTCCTATAAAACGTTATTTTTGTGCTACTTATGTCCTCAATTTCTCGAACGAATTCTGGAAAAATTTCTCGACTTGATAAACATAACCTTGCAAAGGGATTGTCTTTTTCCATTCCTACCTGTGCCGCAAGCATACCTGCAGCAGCAGAACTCGCCTCATTCCCAGGCTCTCCTCGATCTACTACGATAACTTTATACCCAGATTGTGCAAGACGAAATGCTACAGAAGAACCAACTAGGCCACCTCCAACAACGACAATGTCTGATGTTTCTTTAATATGCATACTCTTAAGATTGTAATTCTTGTCCCTTAATTTACCAATTATTGATTTTTGGAATACAAACAGGTAATCCCACCCTACGACGGTAAAAAAATAAATTTAAATTACTCTTGTCGATAGGATATTGGGTGTCAAGGACTTTCTGATCCAGGATTTTATTTGGGTTTGCTAGCAGAGTTTATTTAATTTAGAATTGATACATTAAAGGATTCCCAGGAAAAAATTAGTTATTTATAAAGCTGTTTCTGAAATAAGGCTATTTGGCAAACAGGAGGGTGATATGTATCACTATAACCCCGTTGTAGCCCTTGAAGAACTCACTGAGGAAGCTACACTTCCTAACCCAGTGCAGATGCGGGATATGCTAATGCGATCAGTATTAAGTGCAGAAAAAGCTACACAATTAAACCGCGAATTTCATCAATATCTGCAACATTTCGGCGAAACACAGAAAATTGCACGGTCTCTCTTGGATAAACTATCGGAAGAAGATAGTTAAATTTTGAATACTTGATGTCCATTGTAATTTGGTAATGAGGTAAGCATGTCCTGTCCAATATGCAAAATTAGAAAGGGGAAGAGGTTCTGCCCAGCAAAGGTAGAATCAATTTGTTCGCTCTGTTGTGGCACCGAAAGAGAAGTAACCATAGATTGCCCCACGAACTGTCCATTTCTAGTGGAAAGCCGCGACTACGACTTCCGTCGAAGAACTCTTAAGCGGGATGACCTGCCATTTGCGGATACGGTTGTTCCAAATTCCTTACTTACGGAAAATGAAAGCCTCATCGCAGAACTTAGTTACACCATCTGTCGATTTGCTAAAGGTAAGCCCCATCTAATAGATTTTGATGTAATTAACTGCACCGAGGCACTGGCAAAAACCCATCATACGCTTCAGAGTGGCTTGTATTACGAACAACGACCCACATCAGCCCTTCAGCGAGAGCTTTATGATGTACTGGTAGAATCCTTAAGGATTTTTCAAGAAAGGGGGGCTCAGCAGGGCAGCGTCGTCCGGAACAACACATCAAACTTTGAAAAAATCCTTATTTTCTTAACTCAACTTGGTGCTGCTCGCAGCAATGGTCGCACCAAGAGCCGTGCTTTTCTTGATTTTCTACGATTAAATTTCGGTAAGGAGGTCACCGCCAATCAGGCCTCTTCAATTGTCATTCCGGGCTAAACATAGGGGGGGGTAATCATGGCCCCTTTAGGCCAGCAAGAATTATGCTTGATAGATAAATAATCACAACGTTGAGGAAATATGTTATTCGAAAAATATAGAAGTTATTCAAAATTTTACATCGGGCCCTATGGAGTTAACATAATTCATTTTTAATTTAAACAGACATGAAGAAAAATTTTAAAAAACCTAAGAAAAGAGGGCTCTACCGACTTGAGGAGAGGGATTCTTGTGGAGTAGGCTTCGTGGCCCAACTTAAAACCCCCCCCTCACACAAAGTCGTAGAATTAGCGCTTAAATCCCTCAACCGGCTTACCCACAGGGGAGGTGTTGATGCAGATGGCATTAGCGGTGACGGCGCAGGCATACTAACCCAACTTCCACAGTCGTATTTTACCGAAGAAGCCCAAAAGCTCGACACTGAATTTAATCCTGATTGGGAAATCGCTGTAGGGGTGTTCTTCCTTCCTAGAGATAAGAGGGATCGTGAAAAAATTCTTCTGATTGCTGAAAGTGTCGTTGAAAATCGTGGTTTGCACCATATCGGTTGGCGAGAGGTTCCCACAAATATAGAGGCCCTTGGCCCACAAGCTCGTGAAACTCAACCACGCTTATTTCACATGCTTGTCGCGAAACCCTCTGGCCAAAAGCGTGAATATGAGCAAACTCTATACCTTGTACGCAAGGAAATTGAACGGAGGGCATCGGGACCTGAGGTGGGTGATTTTTACATTGCATCATTTTCCTCTAGCACCATAGTTTACAAGGGCCTCATGGCGCCCTCCCAACTAGGAATCTTTTACCTTGATCTTCAGGAAAATAAATTTGTGACTTCGGCAGCTCTTTTCCATCAACGTTATAGTACGAACACTTCACCAAGTTGGGAACTAGCCCAACCATTCAGAATGATAGGGCACAACGGAGAAATTAATACGCTGCTTGGAAACCGCAATTGGATGAAGGCTCGGGAAGCCATATTAGAGCATCCCGTCTGGGAGACGGAGGTTGAATGGCTTAAGCCTGTACTTCAGCCAAATGGAAGCGATTCTGCAAGTTTTGACAATGCACTGGAGCTACTTACCCGATCTGGTCGTTCGGTTCACCATGCGCTTTTGATGATGATTCCAGAGGCCTGGGAAAACTCCAATGAAACAGATCCCAACGTTAAAGCTTTTTACCAATTTCACGCCTGCTTGATGGAACCGTGGGACGGCCCTGCAGCAGTGGCTTTCCTTGATGGCCCCTTCGTCGGTGCAGCACTTGATCGTACTGGTCTTCGCCCTGCCCGTTATACAATCACAAATGATGGATTGGTGGTGCTGGGTTCCGAGGTTGGTTTATTAGATATAGAACCAGAACGAATAAAAGAAAATGGTCGTCTTGGACCTGGAGAAGCAATCCTTGTAGATTTGAAACAAGGCAAAATTCTTAAAAATGAAAAAGTCAAACATGTTTCTGCGCACAGGAAAAAATATAAGCAATGGGTAGCAAGCGAGCTAACCTCCTTCCTTCCCCTAAATCCCTCTGAAGAAAAACTCGCATCGACGGAAGGTTGGAATTCTTCGAATATCAAGCGAGACCAACCAGGATTTCTCTCTCTTCAACGGTCAATGGGATTGACGAAAGAGGACGCAGATCTAGTTCTCCTTCCTATGGCAATAGGAGAAAAAGAGCCAGTTGGCTCCATGGGTGACGATACTCCACTAGCCGTCCTTTCTCATCGACCAAGATTGCTTTACGACTATTTTCGCCAAATGTTTGCACAAGTAACCAACCCTGCAATTGACCCACTTCGAGAATCACTAGTGATGTCACTTAATATCTATCTTGGGACCCGCCATAGTGTATTATTCGAAACCCCAAAACATGCATCGCTTCTACACCTAGAGTCTCCATTTCTTTTTAATGAAGAGTTAATTCGAATAAAACGTATCGTTGAAAAAAATTTCAGAGTAGCTGTAATTTCAACTCTCTTTGATCCTTTGGGTGGCGGACCAGCTGGCATTAGGAGTTTTCGCCAAACACTAGACCGCGTCATCAAAGAAGCCGTTTCGGCGGTTTCGCAAGGAAATAATATTCTGATTCTCTCGGATCGTGGAGTCAACAGTGAGCGAGCCGCTATCCCCATGCTTTTAGTTACAGCAGGAATCTCAGAACAATTAATTGCAGAGGGAATGGGAAATCGTGCAGATATAATCGTCGAGACTGCAAAAGCCTGGGACCCGCATCATTTTTGCTGCCTCCTTTCTTTCGGTGCGTCGGCAGTAAACCCCTACATGGCCCTAGAAACAGTAGCTGAATTTGGTTGGGAAGGAAAACTAAAAGACAAAGGGCCAAGCGTGGCACTTGGGAATTTCCGCTTTTCAATGGAAAAAGGTATTAAGAAAATTCTCTCTAAAATGGGAATTTCCACCTTGTCTAGTTACCAAGGTGGAAAATTTTTTGAAATTATTGGCCTGGATAATGATGTAGTTAACCAATTCTTTCCTGATACTCGTTCTTCTGTAGGAGGGCGAACTCTAGGCGACATAGCAATCGATGTCATTGATCGACACAATAATGCCTATTCTTTCTCCAAGAACAGCTTAGAGTTTGCAGGAATCTACCGCTATCGTAAGGGTGCAGAGAGCCATGCCTTTAGCCCTGATGTGGTCCGCAATCTTCACAAAGTAGCCCGCCATGAGGATGCAGAGGCATACCGTTCTTTCACGGAATTAATTGACCAACGCAACCCAGTAACCTTGCGGGACCTTTTCCGTTTTTCTCCAGCTTCCCCAATCCCCTTGGATGAAGTGGAGCCAATTGAATCAATATGGAAACGTTTTTCAACACAGGCAATGTCTCTTGGGGCATTAAGTCCGGAAACTCAAAGGGCTCTAGCTATCGCCATGAACAGAATTGGCGGAAAATCAAACACAGGCGAAGGAGGGGAAGATCCAAACATATACAAAGATATCGATAAAGGGTCCTCCGCTAACAACAAAATAAAGCAAGTTGCATCCGGTCGGTTTGGGGTAACACCAGAATATTTAGTTCGCGCTGAAGAAATTGAAATAAAAATGGCCCAAGGATCAAAGCCTGGAGAAGGAGGCCAGCTTCCCGGGCACAAAGTGACACCTTTAATAGCTCGCGTACGGCGGTCCGTTGAAGGAGTTTCTCTAATTTCCCCTCCCCCTCACCATGACATTTATTCAATTGAGGATTTAGCTCAATTAATTTATGACCTACGAGAAATAAATCCAATGGCCCAAATCTGCGTAAAACTTGTATCGCAAGCGGGCGTGGGAACTGTAGCTTGTGGAGTAGTTAAGGCTCGTTCAGACGTGGTCCTTATTAGCGGACATGATGGAGGTACTGGGGCCTCCCCACTAAGCTCTATTAAAAACACAGCTTCCCCTTGGGAAATGGGTTTGGCCGAAACACAACAAGCCTTACTCTCAAATGGATTACGAGGCAGAGTCCGCCTTCGAGTTGACGGAGGTATCAAGACAGGACGAGACGTGCTGATAGCTGCCCTACTTGGAGCTGACGAGTTTGGTTTCGGGACAGGGGCCTTAATTGCCTTGGGCTGCGTGATGGCCCGACAGTGCCATCTAAATACATGCCCAGTTGGAATCGCTACACAACGGGATGACTTACGGATGAAATTCCCTGGTAAACCAGAAAATTTAATTTCATACTTTCGACAAGTAGGAGAAGAAGTTCGGAAGCTCCTTGCGCAGCTAGGATATCATGGTCTTGATGAGGTGGTTGGACGTACTGAATTATTGCAAGTTACCCTAAGAGAGATCCCTGGGCGGAGGGGCCGACTAGATCCACGGCCAATCTTAGTGCAACCTGTCCTCACTAGCCACCAATCAACTGGGCATTTTCCAAGAAAGAAAGAAAACAAGCCTGACCCTCTCTCCCAAAAAATGCGTGAACAGGCCATTCCTCTAATTAATTCCGGACCCCATGCCAAGGGGCATTTTAAACACCAAATCAGCAATATCAACCGTACGATCGGGGCTCGAATTTCAGGTGATATTGCGCGCAAGAACGGAAACGAGGGTCTCAAGAAAGGTCTAATCGAATACATTTTTACAGGAACGGCTGGGCAGAGTTTTGGTGCATTTCTTGTTCCTGGCCTTAGGTTAATCCTTGAAGGAAAAGCTAATGACTATGTAGGAAAGAGCCAAGGTGGTGGAGAAATTATCATTCGGCCTCCGAGAGAATCACGAATTCAATCTCACAAAAATGTAATTATAGGAAATGCAGTGCTATACGGGGCCACAGGGGGAAGATTGTTTGCTGCAGGGCGAGCAGGAGAGCGATTCTGCATTCGAAACTGCGGAGCTGTATCTGTCGTGGAGGGGGTGGGGGACCACTGCTGTGAATACATGACCGGGGGTATAGCCGTAATTCTAGGAGAAACAGGGCGAAATTTTGGAGCAGGAATGACAAATGGATTGGCTTTTGTCTGGGACCCAAAAGATAAGTTCCAGAATCGCTATAATCCTGAACTGGTCAAATTGGAGCGCATTATTGAACCAGAGGACTCAAGTAAATTGCGGAGGTTGATTGAAGAACACACCCAAAAAACAGGCAGCACCCACGCCCAAAATATTTTAAAAAAGTGGAACAATTCCATCCTTAATTTTTGGAAAGTTTCTCCGCATACCCAAAATGGTAGACATCCCGGAAAAACTACAGAAAATAAAAAGAATGAAACCCAGAATTACACCGAAACAAACCCTCAGCTAAAATAATTTTTAAATTCCTGCCATTCTATGGAAATAAGAATATTTGGCGGAGGGGGAAGGATTCGAACCCTCGTCCCAGTTTCCCAGAATGCGGTTTTCAAGACCGCCGGTTTCAGCCACTCACCCACCCCTCCACATCGGACCCTCTGGAAAGCATTATAACGGCTCAATGATAAAAAACCGAACCTTGTTCTTTAAGCAACGTAAATTAGGTTCTATTGGGTAGTTCAAGTTTCAATTAAAAAAAACATTAAACCTGAAGATTGAATTAGCCCTCCTCCCGAGATTATAATTTTGCAAGGAGTGCCTTGTGAAACGAGTTTCCTTAATTATTTTCTTTATTTCTTTGGTTTTGCTGTGGATCCCGTCCCGAATATTCCCACAAAACCCCCATCCGCAGGTCATGAAATCTACAAAACATCTCTATAACATGCATTATAAAAAGTCACTTCACTCATTGAGGGATTACCAAAAAGAATACCCGAATGATCTAGCTGGGCTGAACTACCTAGCGATCACGCTACTTCAACAGGAGATGAACCGGCAAGGAATACTTGAAAGGTTCCTTTTCGGACGAACTCAGCAAAAAATTAAAAAACAAAAATTTAAGGTTAATGAATCTTTACGTAATGAGTTTCTAGGTACTATAAATTCAGCAAGAGAAATCTCTCTTAATCGAATCACAAAAAACCCAAGGGATTTTGAGGCACAATACTGGCTGGGCGTTAACCGAGCAACATTGGGTACTTTTCGTATTAGTCTTCAAAAATCTTTCCTAAGTGCACTAAAAGCATTCAACGCATCCCGGAGACTTCACGAAAAACTCATAAACCAAAATGCAACTTTCATTGATGCCCAGCTTACTCCGGGCGCACATAAATACATCATGGGAAGTCTCCCTTGGTACGTTAAAACCTTTGGTTCTCTTGCTGGATTTTCAGGAAATAAAAAACGAGGACTACTTATGGTTAAAGAGGTAAGCCAAAAAGGTGTAATTGCTCGGGAAGAGGCTAAATTCATGATGGTCTCTTTCTACGGGCGAGAAAAGCGATTCAAAGAAAGACTGGAGTTGCTCCGAGTATTATCAAACTCTCATCCGGAAAATTATCTGATCTTTATTGGCCTGGCAAAAACCTATGAAATTTTAGGCGATATAAAAGGAGCACTTAAGGCTTACGAGTCTATTCTTGAATTACGGGAAAAAGAAGACTCCCCTGGCCGGCCCCTTCCAATGTCAAGAACCTTCTACCAAGCTGGGCTTCTGAAGGTAAAGCTAGGGCATATGAAAGGTGCTCTTTCTTATTTTAATTCCGCAAGCA
>CAZSDV010000010.1:16678-17307 GCA_964605715.1 uncultured Acidobacteriota bacterium | reverse complement strand
GAGAGAACCCAACCCCTATGCCTTACTATCACAACTAGCCATTGCAAAGATCTACGAAAACGAAAACCGCGTAACAGATGCTATTAATATTTACAGTAAAGTGAAGACAGCAAGCCCAAAAAGCATGGAGGGAAAGCACGCAAAAAAATCCATTAAGAAGATCGAGCGATCCCAGAGAAAAAGGAGAGCTCTCTCGGATTAACCTATAATCTTAGTTGGAAACAGGAACGCGCTTGTCAATAGACAGGTAATCCCGCTTCTGGTATCCAGTATATATTTGACGAGGTCTGGCAATCTTTTGCTCTTTATCCTCCAACATTTCAACCCATTGAGCAATCCAACCTGGCATCCTTCCGATGGCAAATAACACTGGATACATCTCCACAGGAAAACCTATGGCTTGATAGATTAGGCCACTATAAAAATCAACATTGGGGTAAAGTTTCCTCTTTATAGAATAGTCATCCTGAAGTGCAATTTTCTCCAACTCCAAAGCAATTTTGAGGAGTGGATTCTGACCCGTAACCTCAAACACCTCATCAGCAATTCCTTTAATAATGCGCGCACGTGGATCATGGTTCTTGTACACTCGGTGGCCAAAACCCATAAGAAGCACTTCGCCTTCCTTG
>CAZSDV010000010.1:7531-16659 GCA_964605715.1 uncultured Acidobacteriota bacterium | reverse complement strand
ATTTCTGCCAACATACGTAATACTTGTTCATTCGCTCCGCCGTGCAACGGCCCATAGAGCGCGGCAGAGGCAGCGGCAGCAGCGCAATAGGGATCAGCCTGAGCACTCCCAACTCCACGCATTGCACTGGCACTGCAATTTTGCTCGTGGTCAGCATGCAAGATGAACAATACGTCCAGGGCCTTCTCCAGAACTGGATTTGGTTTATATTTCATCTCGCTCATCTTCCAGAGCATATTTAAAAAATTTCCAGCGTAACTTAAGTCCTGATCAGGATAAATCATTGGCAATCCCTGAGTGTGTCTGAAAGAAAAAGCAGCAAGTGTTGGTATTTTTGCAATGAGACGATAATACTGTTTCTTTCGCGACTCAGGATCACGTATTTTTTTTGATTGAGGGTAAAACGTCGAGAGTGCCCCCAACATGCTAACCAACATACCCATCGGATGGGCGTCATAGCGAAACCCACTTAATAGTCGTCGAACATTCTCATGAATAAGCGTATGGCGATTAAGGTTCCCTTTCCATGTATCTAGCTGTTCCTGTGTAGGAAGTTCACCATTGATCAGCAAGTAAGCGGTTTCGAGGAAAGAGCCTTGCTCAGCTAATTGTTCTATAGGGTAACCCCGGTACATCAGGATACCTTTTCCACCATCAATAAATGTTATTTGGCTACGGCACGATGCAGTATTAGTAAAGGCTGGATCGTAGCCCATCATACCGAAATCCCCCTGGGACACTTTTATCTGTCGTAAATCCAAGGATCGGATCGTGTCATCCTTTATATCAATTTCATAAACCTTACCGGTTCGGTTATCAGTAATTGTCAGCGTATCTTTCCCCATTAATATTCCCTCGTAAAAAATATTGGTAAAATTAAAAAAGGAATACAAAGGACACATCTTAGGTGCTGATGAAGAGGCACCCATAATGCCAGCCAGGAGACTGATCCCTCATTATCCTTTTTGGCCTGGGTTCATATAACCCAATCGCCTAGGACCACAAGTCTAATCCATGTGTATATTGTCTGATCAAATCATACGACGGTATCCATCCCATGCCAATCCTTTTTTCTGGAATACTATGTAAGGTATTGCCACGCTACTGATTTTGACGTGCCCAGTTATACGATGACCACTTGCAAATTGTTAGAGAAATGTCTCAGAATGGTGTACTGGCGTTTAGGCAAAAAAGATTTTTCTGTGTCATGAATTGAACAAGGATTTGGAGGTCTATTTGAAGTCCGTATTTGTTGTAGGCGCAGGCCCAGCGGGTTTTTATGCCACGCAAAAACTTTCTCGTGCGGGTCACTCGGTTTATCTCTTCAACCGAGATATTAAGCCAGGTGGCCTAGCAGAATACGGCATTTATCCTACTAAAGATAAGATGAAGGCTGGGTTGCGAAAGCAATTTGGGAAAATTTTAAATATGGAAAATGTTGCTTACTTTGGCCACTCTTCTGTAAATTCAAATGGGCCGCTTACCGTTGAAATTCTTAAAGAATGGGACCCTGCAGCTTTGGTTTACGCTGTTGGAGCACAAGGGACAAAGAAATTGGACCTTCCGGGTGAAGAACTTAAGGGTGTCTACTCAGCCAAAGATTTCGTCTACCACTACAACCTCTTACCCCCGTTCACGTCACAAGATTTTTCAGTTGGTAAGCGAGTTGCCATCATCGGAATGGGTAACGTGATGGTGGACCTTGCTCATTGGCTACTCACCGATGACCCAACCCATAGCGTAGAGGAGGTCATAGTGGTTGGCCGTCGAGGCCCATTTGAGGTGAAGTTTTACCAACGAGAGTTTGCCTATGTGGAAAAATATCTCGACTGCCGAGCTCTGGAAGATGAACTTATGCGGATCAAAGAGAGTCTCGCTATTGTCGGCCAGGACACAAGCAAGGTTTCCCAAGAAACTTTTCCTTCTCTAGCTAAATCCTACCAGGAACCAGAAGATGGGCGTCTTATATTTCGCTTTCTTTCTTCACCAATTGCAATTAAATCTGACGCTAGGGGACGCATTGATAATCTTACCATTGCCCAAAACAAACTTACTCTTCGTAATGGAAATGTATTAGCAGAAACCACTCAAGAAACAGCTGACCTTAAGGTCGATACTCTTATTTTTGCCGTCGGAGATATAGTGGACCCATCTGTTGGAATCCCATCAATAAATAACTCCTACATTACCAATCCGGACATATTAAAACCGAAGCAAGCAGCTTATGAGGTTTTTGACCCCAAAAGCGCAAGCGTTTTAAAGGGTTCATATGTAATTGGTTGGGCACGGAAAGCCAGCGAGGGTTTGGTCGGTAAAGCTCGTTACGATGCCGAGCGGGGGGTAGAGCATGTCTTACATTATCTTGATGGAATAACTGAAACCTCCACGCCGTCGGCCTCCCAAATTAAAACAACTCTAAATCAAAAGGGTATTCAAACAGTCACAAAAACTGATTTAATTCATCTCGCTAAAGCTGAAGAAGCTCGGTCTCAGGAGCATGGAATCTCATCCTTCAAGTTTGGAAATGACCAAGATATGTTGGATGCAATCGAATCAAATAGGAACCGATCAAGCGCAGCCTAGAAACCTAAGGAGTTTGGCATTTTTGGTTACTTATTACGTGACAACCCATAGCCAGCGCCGCTTAGTATTTTTTTCAGTCTTTTTTCAACATCGCGGGACCTAGCCTTTAAATCATCATTGGGAGTATTATCCAAGGCTTCAAGGGCTTGACTTAAGCTCGTATCTGCTTGATCACACAGCACAAGAAGTGTCCTCGAATCATCAAGTCCTTTTTTGTCAAATATTTGGGCACCTCTCAGTAGCTCCTCAGCCAAGTACAAATTAAATTCTACCCTGAGAATAGTAGCTGTTCCTGACTGCAATGCCTCCCCAACTTTTCCGTCCCTTACCCCAATTGCGCCAGCCAAGGATCTTTCTGTTTGCATGCGAAGTGCAATCTTCTGGCCCTTAATTTGATTTTCATAGGTAATCCACTCTCCATTTCTTGCTTTTTGGAGATGTGGGTTAGATAAAGGGAGCTTAGCTGCAGGGTATGGGCATTCCACAACCACTTCATCAATCCTGCTGTCGTCTTCGAAATCATAAGATTTAATAAATTGTCGTGCTACCTCGGCAAAGTGGAGAACGTGTGTCCTAGCATATTGATAAGCGTCCTGTCTCAAGCGTCGATAGTGACCTTTTTGATCAGAATTTTTAAGATTATCAATTCCTCCACCGTAAGCCTCACCTACGCTCCTATATCCTTGTGCAAGTCCGCTTAACAAAATAATCCCCATTACTTGCCCTTTCTCTGAATAATCATTGGGTGGGTTTACCAGGGCTAGCTCTCGGGCATAATCAGAAGCACGCTCAAAATCAACACGGCCAAATAATTCTTTGCAATCCTCATAAACTTTCGCCCACCCTACCGGCCTTTTTTGGGGTGCTGAACAAGCTAACAGAAGAACTAAAAACAAATTACAAAACAATAAGGGTCGAATAAATTTAGAATATCCATTTTGGATTTTCATATAACCACCGTGGTGTATAGCTATTTAATTATGTTTAGACAAGTTCAAGATCTATGATTCTTGCAACAGTAGCTGCCATCTTTGTGTACATATTTCTGCGATATACTCATAATGAAAGAGCGTACCTCTTGCCCTAGAACTCAATCATCCCCTTTACTAAACCACTTCCAGGTTTAATCCAATCAGGAAATTCTTTTATGAACGAGGCTGGCGACGCACGATGCGAGGGCCAAGCCATCAGGTCAATCTTTCCAGATTCCAAGAGCCTCAAGATGCGTTTAAAATCAGAACTGGTAGAATTTCTGGAACTTAGGATAGTCATTTCCTTCCGATGGAAATCAGGATCACTAAACGTAACGCTCCCTTGAATTAACCCTACCAAAACAAGCCTACCAGCATGGGCGACATACCTAAAGGCCTTTGACATGGAATTTTGGTTTCCGGTCGCATCGAATACCGTGGTTGCCAAATTCCCATCTGTGATCTCTTTAATAAGGTCAATAGGTTCCGTTTCCCCGTTTAAAGTAAATTCTACTCCTAATCGTCGCGCCAAATCCAAGCGCTCCTCGTTCACGTCCACAACAATAACCCGACCACCAGCCAATTGAGTAAATGTAATAATCCCTTGGCCAATGGGGCCTGCCCCAATAACCAAGGAAAATTCTCCAGCCCTAATTTGGGCACGAGAAACGGCGTGTGCCCCAATTCCCAAAGTTTCAACAAGAGCTAGCTGATCTGAGGAAAGCTTATTGGACCGATGAAGTTTGCAGATCGGGAGAGTAATGAATTCTCGCATTCCACCGTCAGTATGAACACCCAAAACTTTCAGGTCCAGACAGCAATTAGTTTTCCCTTGTCTGCAAGCAGGACAAAAACCACAATCAAGATAAGGTTCAACCGCACAAAGATCACCTATCTTTAACCCTGCCTCATTTGGACTGATATCTACAATCTCCACCCCGAGCTCATGCCCAAGAATACGAGGATAAGTGAAGAACGGTTGCTCGCCCTGGAAGGCATGAATATCAGTTCCACAAACACCAACCCGCCTCACGTGGACAACAGCTTTCCCAGGCAAAGGGCTCTGGGGTGAATTTGAGTCATCCAATAACAATTGCCCAGGTTCTTTGAGTGTAACGGTTCTCATTTATTAGGAGATAGCCTAGGGGCCCCTAAACAATAATCTTATTTGCAACCACCCCTGCCACATCTGTAAGGCGGAAATTACGTCCACTGTAACTGTAGGTTAAATTCTCATGATCAAGACCCATTAGATGAAGTACTGTGGCATGGAAATCGTGAACGTGCATTCGATCTTCTACGGCATGGTATCCAATTTCATCGGTCGCTCCATAAATGAATCCAGGCTTCACGCCTCCACCAGCCATCCAAATAGAGTAACCATACGGGTTATGATCTCTTCCGCTGTCATCCTGAGAAACTGGGGTACGTCCAAATTCACCTGCCCACACAACCAGGGTATCTTCAAGAAGTCCCCTAACTTTTAGATCTTCTAATAGACCACCTATAGGTTTATCAACTTCTTTTGCGTTTTGTGAATGCAAGTTAAATAAATTTGTGTGCTGATCCCATTTATAACTGTGCGTGCACTGGACAAACCGCACTCCTCTCTCAATTAGACGTCGGGCCAGAAGGCATTGCCATCCAAAATCTTGGGTAATTTCTTCGTTAAGTCCGTAGAGCTTTTTAGTTATCTCGGTTTCTTTTTCAACTTCAAAAGCCTCAGGAGCCTCCACTTGCATTCGAAAGGCTAGTTCGAAAGCTTGAATTCGAGATTCAAGTTGAGAATCAGATTTCCGCATCTCAGCATGCTTACGGTTAATATTGGCTAACATGTCAAGCTCGAAGCGCTGCTGATCTGAGGTAAGACCTTTATTTTTTAAATATGAAATTGGGTCATCTTGGATATCAGCAATCTTTAGTCCAGAATGGCCGACGGGAGTCCCTTGATATGAACCAGGAAGAAAGGCTGAGCTCCAATTCTTTGCACCGCCGTGTGAAAGTGCTGGCTTAATGGTAATAAATCCAGGAAGATTTTGATTTTCGCTCCCCAAACCATAAACTGTCCATGCACCCATGCTGGGACGCGTAAAAGTGCTAGACCCTGTAAACGTTTGCAGGAGGGCAGCACCGTGATCTACGCCTTCACCAACCATTGAACGAATCACGCAAAGATCATCAGCTCGCTTGCCAACATAAGGGAACAGGTCGCTAACTGGAATCCCGCTCTCTCCATAGTGTTTAAAATCCCATAGTGGCTTCATTAGTGGCCCAGGTGCCTCATCATCAAACGCTAATGGACGCGCAATCGGAAGTGGTTTCCCGTGATCTCGTATAAGGCGCGGCTTTAGATCAAATGTATCTACACTTGATGGGCCCCCATGCATAAACAGAAAGATCACCCGTTTTGCCCGAGCGGGAAAATGTGGAGCTCGAGGAGCCAAAGGATTGCTCTCCTTGGGGGCTGCAAGAAGGCCGACTTCTTGACTTGAAAGACCTGCGAGACTAAGGAAGCCAAATCCACACGCCCCTCCTCGTAGTATTTCTCTGCGCGTAATTGATCGGATCCTTTTTGGGTTTTTAGAATTTTCTGGACTCACGGAATACCTCACTCCACAAAGATGAATTCATTTGAGGACATCAGCATGCGACACAAGCTCTGCCATTCCCCTGAATTAGTACCTAAACTGGGAAATCTTTTTCGTAACTGTTTCACATATTCTAGAACATCATGTACTTCTGAAGAATCTGGTTTTCGGTTTAAAACTCGCAGATAAGCACTTTCAATTAGTCGAGTAGGGTTAGTTGGGTAAGCCTCAATTAATTGGTTTGCTAAGTTTCGCGAGCGAGTAGCAACAAATTCACTGTTCATCATAAAGAGTGCTTGAGGGGCCACATTCGTCCGCTGACGTTTACCTCCTGATGTCGTGGCATCACCAAAATCAAACAGGTTTAGCAAAGAGGGGAGGTTTGCCCGACGGAGAGGAAGATAAACAAGCCGCCTATTGATCTCTTCTGGATTCAAACTAATTCTTTTGCCGCTAGTCTCCCCGTCCGTACCGAACCCCGATTGCAAAGTTTTCCCCATTGTCATATCTAAAGTGCCATCCATCAACAAAAGGCCATCCCGAATTTGTTCGATGTCCAGACGACGGCGAAAAAACCGCGACAAGAGCTTATTCTCTGGATCTAATGAAGTGTATTTTTCCTCAGCTTTGCTACTCATGCGGTAAGAACTCGAGAGCATAATCAAGCGATGCATCTTCTTTACTGACCACTCCTGGTCAATAAACTTACTAGCCATATAATCTAATAACTTCGGATGAGTTGGTCGTTCGCCCATCTTCCCAAAATTACTTGGAGTTCTAACTAGGCCCTCACCAAAGTGCCATTGCCAAATACGGTTGGCCATAACACGCGAAGTCAATGGGTTCCTTGTATCCGTCAACCAATTCGCTAATTCCAGACGGCCACTACCCTTGCCAAAGTTGCGAGCTTCAGCCCCAAAACTAATAACTTGAGGGAAGTTCCTGGAGACTTCCTTGCCTGGATTATTGTGGTCCCCACGAACAAAAATTGCTTGACGGACAATTTCCCCTTCTCCTACTGCGCAAGCAAAATCCACTGCGGGAGGATCAGCCTTCTTCAATTGATCAAGTTCTTTCCGAAGCCTCACTAAATGGTTGTTGGTTTCTTTGTCGAACAATCCCAAGCACTGACTAGTTGATCCCAGGGTTGAGTGTGATTCACTATCAACATCACAGCTCAAATGACCTTTTTCAAAAACTGCAAATGGCCCGCCATTAAAATAAACCTCATAAAAGAAAGAGTCTTCGCTATTTCCCTTTGGTTTAAACTTTGGCTTAGATGGAAATGGTTTTATAAAAACATTATCCTTCTCGCTTTCAAGGAGCTTCCTCGTTCTCTCACGCCACCCCTTAATATTATCCATCCAAATCTTAAGGTTTTTTAGAAATTTCTTTTGATATCTCAATGCCACCTGGTCTAGATTCTCGGCGGAAGAACGGTGCCACTCCTCCAAGTGTGGGCGAACCTTCTCCTCTGGCTGGAGATATATCACCCATTTACTTAGGACTCCCTTGTTGAGGTTTTTCCCAAGAGCTACCTTTGGAAGAGTCCCATTACCGTCCCGAATAGAGCGTGCTGCAGTCATGTAACTAGTAATGCGACTGATAAATTTTTTATTATGGTGATCCAGGCCCTTCGCTACCACTTCTTCAATATCCATACTCTTTTTCAGGATCGCTTTTCGGTAATCAAGGAATTTCCTGTATTTGTCAGCCGAAACCAAAGGTCGAAAATAGAGGGAAGCAACATGTGATTTTGAATCGCTAAAGCTTTTGGTATTCGCAAAGATGGAAACCATTGAGTAGTAGTCACGGTGGGTGACAGGGTCAAATTTGTGATCGTGACAGCGAGCGCAGGTCACAGTAAGCCCCAAAAATGCTTTTGATGTTACATCTAGCTGTTCGTCATAAACATCGTAGAGCATTTTTTTCTTGTCTTGTTGAGCTATAGCCTTAGGCCCCAAGGACAGGAATCCAGTAGCAATAATTCCTTGTCGATTAACTTCATCAAGATTGGATGGGGGAAGTAAATCGCCCGCGATCTGTTCCCGGACAAATTGATCATAAGGTAGGTCTGAGTTAAAAGCCTTAATGACGTAGTCGCGATAACGCCAAGCATAAGGATACCTGTGATCTTCATCATTACCGGTTGAATCCGCGTAACGAGCCACATCAAGCCAATGCCTCCCCCAGCGCTCACCGTAACGAGGAGATGCCAGCAAGCGATCAACCACTTTCTCAAAAGCACGACCTGAATTATCGGATAAAAATTGTATGATTTCGTGCTCGGTAGGCGGAAGGCCGATGAGATCAAATGTGGCTCTGCGAAGAAGTGTCGATCGGTCCGCGGGAGGAGCCGGCTTTAGTCCGTTTTTTTCCAGCTTTGCGAGAATAAAACTATCAATTGGAGAGGTGACCCATGCACTTTGCTTTACTTTAGGAGGAGCTGGGTTTTTAATTGGCTGGAAAGCCCAAAAGTTTTTTTCCTTATCGTTGAGTTTTCGTAAAGATTCCTCGGTCTTTATTGCAAGCATATTCTCAACCCCAGGCCATGGAGCACCTCTTTCCACCCAGGCAATCAAATCGGCAATCTCAGAATTACTAAGCTTTCCGGATGGGGGCATTTTAATCCGCCCTTGATAGCTAATGACTTTAAGTAAATGGCTACTTTTTGGGTCTGTGAGAGAGGTAATGGGCCCACTATCTCCTCCCCCCATGAATCCTTCTGGCGTGGTAAGATCAAGCCCAGCGGTCTTTAATTTGGGGTTATGACACGTTGAGCAATTTTGGATTAATACAGGGCGTATTTTTTTTTCAAAAACTTCTCCTAAAAATTCATTACCTTGGAGGTTTGAGGTATGAGCAAAAAAACCTACAACTAGAAAGGCACCTAGCCATACCTTGCTCAACATCATGACTTCTCGGGGTATTTTCTTCACGGCGGGTACACTCATGGTATCG
Source organism: uncultured Acidobacteriota bacterium (assembly GCA_964605715.1). Lineage (GTDB taxonomy): Bacteria > Acidobacteriota > Terriglobia > UBA7540 > JAPUME01 > JAPUME01. The sequence goes on along the minus strand of CAZSDV010000010.1, from coordinate 7,556 downwards.
ACCTTCCACACCCCGCTAACGGTAT
>CAZSDV010000010.1:0-7521 GCA_964605715.1 uncultured Acidobacteriota bacterium | reverse complement strand
ATCGTGTTCATAGTGTCACGTCAAGAATCTTGTTCCTGATATCCTGTATATACTACAGTAATTTTCAGCTAAGACTTAAAATTTGTCTCAAAAATAAAGAAGGAAGTTGATCATTAATGATTCCTATATTCCACCTGGGTTATTGATTAATTTACATGAGATCCTTCATAATTAATTTTCATTTAAAAACAGGTAATGAACCCGCGCCAATCACCATTGGAAAGAAAAATTAAGACTATTTTGGTATCTAAAAATGGCTGCTATTCATAACATCCAAGTAGGCACCGTAAAGGAATTTACTGTTTTGGTGACTCCTGAAACAACTATCGCTCATTTGCCTGAACACGCATGCTTTGATATATCTCTCCCAAGAATTTTGTCGACTCCCGCATTAATTAAATTTATGGAAATGACCGCAGGCATGTTGATTCTTCCGCATCTCCCAAAAGGATGGATATGCGTTGGAACCAAGATAAACGTAAGTCACTTAGCTCCTGCGCTCGAAGGTGCAAGAATAAAAATCTGCGCCACGGTTACCGATACAATAAAGGAAAGGGTTACTTTTTTTATTGAAGCATTTGACAAGGTTGAATTGATTGGGAGCGGAACACATACCCAAGCTCTTGTAGAATTATCTCGTTTCATGAAACGAGTAAATAAAAAATCCCCATGAAGCTTTTCCGCTTACGTTTTCTTTGATCTCCTGGTTGCCCAGAAGCTACAATGTTATTAGGTTTCCTAGCCTATATAACTAGGTTCTCAAATATTCCGGCAGCTCCCATTCCTCCACCAATACACATTGTAACCATTCCATAGCGAGCCTTTCGTCGTTCTAATTCACTGAGAAGACTTGCTGTCAACTTGGCTCCAGTGCAACCCAGTGGATGTCCCAAGGCAATCGCTCCTCCATTTACGTTAGTTAGCTCGGGATCGAGTCCCACCTCCTTAATGACCGATAATGCCTGAACGGCAAATGCTTCATTCAATTCAACTAATTCAATATCTTTTAATTTCAATCCAGAAAGCTTCAAGGCCCTTGGGATTGCGTTAACCGGCCCAATTCCCATGATTTCAGGTGGTACCCCGGCTGTAGCAAAAGCTACAAAACGTGCCAAGGGTTTAATGCTTAGTTCTCGTGCCCGTTCGGCAGACATCACTAGAGCAACTGATGCACCATCTGAAGTTTGAGATGAGTTTCCGGCCGTCACAGTTCCCTTGACGTGGAACACGGGCCGGAGCTTAGAGAGGGCCTCAATGGATGTGTCCTGGCGTGGCCCTTCATCGGTATCGAAAATCTTTTTATGCACCTCAGGCTTTAGCCTTCCATTCATAACTGTTTCTATGGCTTCAATAGGAACAATCTCTTTTTGAAATTTTCCAGTTCTAATGGCAGCTAAAGAACGCTTATGGGAGAGTAACGAAAATTCATCTTGGAGGTCACGTGTTATCGAATACTTACGGGCAAGATTTTCTCCCGTGAGCCCCATATTCAAGTAGACATCAGGGTAATTTTCAACCAAATAAGGATTGGGACGGAAATGGTGCCCGGAGCGAGGCAGCAAACTCATGCTCTCAGATCCCCCAGCCAACATGACATGAGCAAAACCAGCCATAATTCGCTCCGCTGCAAGTGCAATTGCTTGCAATCCTGAGGAGCAGAAGCGATTAATGGTCATGGCAGATGCTTCGACAGGTAAGCCAGCACGCAAAGATGCAATACGTGCCATGTTCATTCCTTGCTCAGCTTCCGGCATCGCACAACCAAGAATCACATCTTCAATCTCTTCCATTTTAAGGGCGGGTGTGCGACGAAGTAAGTCAAGAATGACAGTTGCTGCCATTTCATCAGGACGCGTCTCCCGCAACGTCCCTCGAGGAGCCCTACCTACGGCAGTGCGCCCAATTGCAACAATAACTGCCTCTCTCATAATCTTTCGCTCGCACTTGAAATGACCATTTCCTCTATCTTCCTAATAAACTAATTCTACATATGTTCTTAATCGGCTACCATGCAAAGCAGTGAACCTGCGACCATTCCTTCGATGTATACCTTGACAGTCTATTGGTAGCTCATGCTCTCGTTATTCTTTTGATCCAGTCAGGAAAATCACCTACCTCGCCAGGCTTCCCCAATATTTGTTTCTCAATTCCTTCTTGAGTATCTTACCTGTTCCCCCCTTTGGTTGTGGGTAATTTAAACCTACTTAAGTGAATATGGGTTTTCTCAAAATCATTCACTAATTCAACCGCACCTGCCATTACCGGACGGGAAATGGCAGAATCTCCCCAGTGCGCGAGGGCGGGTGTTGTTTTCGGAGGAGCGAGATACGGTCAATCACCTTGCCACCTAAAATGACGGCGTAAACATCAGTAACATTTGCAATATCAACCAGAGGATCAGAGTTGAGGATTGTAATATCAGCAAGATAGCCGGGTGCGAGGATCCCACGATCATTCAACCTCAGGGCCTCTGCTCCACCACGGGTTGCTGCCTGAAGAACGTCAGATTGCGACATCCCAGCCTCGACATGCGCTTCAAGTTCTCGTTGTAGTGCATACCCCGCTTTAGCATTAACGACGCGTCCATGTGAACCAATACTTACTAAACCACCGGCCTGGTGGTAGCGAACAGTAAAAGCACCCATATTCCGAATTGCCTTCCATTCCCTTTCTTTACCTGGTTGACCACGAAGTGGTTCAAATACGGCAATCGTGGCATCAAGGTTAACCTTATACTCCAACATTAAACGGATGAGGGCATCGGCCTTTTTCCCTTTAGGATTAATCTTTGCCCAGATACGGTAACGTCCCAGCTCACGAGCATTATTATCAAGAAGAACTTCTTGACGGTAAGCCTCTGCCTCCCGAGAGGAAAGCAACGCTTGACCCAGTGATGTAACATGCTCGAATCCATCCAACCCCAAGCGGATGACATCCCGAGGATCAACAATTTCCAGGTGGGCATGGACAGGAATATTTCGCTTATCGGCTTCCTCGATCACAACTTTTGATAGGCCCAGAGGTAATCGAAAATAGATTTTCAAAGAGGTAGCACCTTGATCAATCCAGCTATTGGTGACGCGTCGTGCGTCTAGTTCGTCAAGTAATACGGCAACATTATCCGGAAAAGCTGGATTGGTTCCATCGAGTATAGGGCCTGAGTATAGAAGGCGAGGAAGGGGTAGCCCTTGAGCACGGGTATCAGCCATCCACTTTTTGTTTACATCAATCCATCCACCCATCTCCCGGAGAGTTGTTGCACCATTAGCCAAAAACATGAGAGGTAAATATGGATTGTGTAAGGGGTGGAAATGGAAATGGAGATCGACATATCCAGGCTGAATAAACTTTCCACGAGCATCAAGGCGCTCTGCTTCAGGAGGAATTTGGACCTCATGTGCCGGGCCCACTTTTTCGATTATTCCATCCCGCACCAGAATGATTGCATCGTGGTAAACAGTCCCTGTCCCATCAAATACAGTTCCACCCTCAATTGCCAGCCTATCCTGACCAAACGATGGAAATGAAAACAAGATAACGGTAATGGATAGTATAAAATGGAGCTTATACATACATTCTCCTTATAAAATTGCTATGAATTCGCAATGTGGAAAAGCTATAAAAGAAATTCTAGTAAGAAGTGCCCACTTACGACAGCCTCTTCTAATCCATTAAAACGCGTTTCATAAATCATTAGTCTCAAGAGAAAACTTATATCACAAGACTCACCTCAATGCAGGGGTAGTGAGAACATTCGGGTGAACGTAGTTTATTTTGGGATGAACAACAAAAAAACAGGTAAATTGGAAACTAAAAACCAGTCCAATTGCAAAGGGAAAGCTTCCTCTTGATCGGAGAAAACCAAGAGGGCAGGAAGGTATAAAAGAGGAACTAGATCTCCATTTGCACCAGGATAAATAGAAACCCGAAAAGAATACTAGGACTGAATCTGGTAGTTGAAATTTCAAGGGATATGGAGGTAAGGGGTCGAAAAAATATTAACTAAATACTTAAGGCCCGCAATACAAGGACCCCATCGAAGCCAGCTTAAAAAAGCTAAGCTATCTTCGATGGATATTCCTCTAGTAAGTTCTCGCATTTACATGCTGTTCCCAATGTCAAAGCACTAGGTACATTTAGTTGCTTTGTCCTCCTGTGCACGTTTCTGTTTTCACGTTAAAATTTCCACAATTAATCGGTGACCGCCAGTCTGAAATGAGATCTTTAGAGCCTTCTAGATAATTAGACCATGCATCACCGGGAACCAAATCATCAGTTTCCCAAACCGCATCAAATTGACCATCACCTTGTATTTCGCCAATCAGTACTGGCTTGGTAATGTGATGATTAGGAAGCATTGTCGATTCACCGCCAGAAAGATTAGGCACCGTAACCCCAATGATTGCCTTCTGAACGGCATCTGAATCCGTGGTGCCTGCCTTCTCGACAGCAGCCACCCACATGTTGAATCCAATATAATGCGCTTCCATCGGATCATTGGTAACACGGTTATTATCCTTAGTAAATGCATGCCAATCTGCAATAAATTTTTCATTACTTTGATCATCAACACTCATAAAATAGTTCCAAGCTGCCAGATGGCCAACTAATGGATTGGCATCTACGCCTGAAAGCTCTTCTTCACCTACTGAAAAAGCAATGACTGGAATATCTTCTGAAGAGACGTTCTGATTAGCTAGTTCTTTATAAAAAGGCACATTAGCATCCCCATTGATTGTCGAGACAACCGCAGTCTTTTTGCCTCCTGAACCAAATTGTTTAATTTCAGCAACAATTGACTGCCAGTCCGAATGCCCAAACGGGGTGTAATTAACCATGATATCTTTATCTGATACACCCTTAGATTTAAGGTAAGCCAGAAGGATTTTGTTAGTTGTGCGTGGATAAACATAATCTGTTCCTGCCAATACCCAACGCTTTACCTCCACGTCATTCATCAAGTAATCCACAGCCGGAATAGCCTGTTGATTTGGAGCTGCCCCGGTATAAAAAATATTCCTTGAGGACTCCTCTCCTTCATACTGCACAGGATAAAACAAGAGGCTATTTGTCTCCTCGAAAACCGGGAGAACAGACTTTCGGGAGACTGATGTCCAGCATCCGAACACAGCAGAAACCTTATCCTGCTCGATCAATCCTTTTGCTTTCTCAGCAAATAAAGGCCAGTCTGAAGCAGGGTCAACCACAACGGCCTCTAATTGTTTTCCTAGCAACCCACCTTTGGCATTTTGCCCATCGATCAGCATTACCATCGTATCTTTCAGGGTGGTTTCACTAATGGCCATAGTCCCAGATAAGGAATGCAAAACGCCTACCTTGATCGTATCTTCTTCGACCGAACACCCCGTGGTTAGCGTTGACACCATCAAAACTCCGGCACAGAACAATGCCCTCAGTAATTTATTTTTGTAAATCTGTATATAGCCCATGTGGGATTCCTCCAAGTTGAATAAGATGACAGTTTTAATTAGTACTGAAACTGTATGCCCATTTTGAATGAGCTAACATCCACGCCCGCTGCAGTTGGTGTGTAATTTACGAATCCTTTACTAGCGATATCGCCATACTGGTACATCATTGATATCCGCGCATTATGGCCGCTGATAATGTAGTTCATGCCAATACCCAATTCATCGCGGTCTGGACTGTTACCTGCACTTATATCGGTATAGCGGATATAGGGTTGAAATTTACCAACACCCACTTCAGTTGGGAGTAAATACAACGCTGTTGCCGTCCAACTGTTTCCCTCAAACATGTTCAAGCCACCAAGAGGTGCAATGTAAGCATTGAAGTGTTTGAACTCAGCCTCAACAGTTACAACAGCATCATTAACTAGTACAGATTCGTACAAAGCATCTAAGCTATAACCAGTAAAATTCCCTGGCGTAGCTGCTGTTCCAGTAGCACCTTGTTGATGCTGGACGGCAAAAGCAAGTGTAAAAACATCACCGGCACCACCGTAATAAGTACTGCTGGTGTAATAACCAGGATTTTTTTCAACATTCAGAAAGTTATAACTTATACGTAAACCAAGTAGAGGGTTATCAGCTTGATTGCTCCCGCCCTGGTAGCCACCAAATATTCCTGCAGCGTACGTAAATCGCGCCTCCGGACCCAAGCCACCCCAAAATGTAACGCCGTGATCGCGACCATAAACACCGGCACCCCCAACTCCAAAACCTCCACTCTGATCTGATGGATAAAATGGAGTTTTATTAAAATCATAGGTGTTTCCGTAGAAAGGACCGCTCATCTCTGCTCTATCAGACGGAACCAACATTCGCCCCGCCCAAAGATTAAAAGATGAGTTGAACTCAAATTTCGCAATTGCATCCAGGACTCGATATTTGCTGCTCCCGCCCCCACAGAATATACATTCAGTATTAAATTCAAATTTAACATTTTCATGAATCTGGCCATTTAGGTATATGCGTGCATTATCCAAATTGAAATCTTTTGAAGCACTGGTTCCATTTGGTGCTCTTTTTCCTACAGCAGAGAAGCTAGTCCGCGCACCAATTCCGATACTAATCCACTTCGTATCCCCATCTTCAATCTTGGTACCACCGTAAGCCATGCCACTAAATACCATTTGAACTAAGGCCAAGGTGATTACACTTAATAGTCCTTTTTGATATTTTATAAGGGCCATATGTAGTTTTCCTCCTGAATGGTCAACTTAGTAATCAGTTGATTTTGAGAGAACGAATGATTGATTCCGATGTGGTAGGCTAGCGGGCCGGGGTCTAAATTTGCCTGCCATGTGAACCACCTAACACGCGCAGACTCTATTCTATAAAAAAGTGAGTGTCAAGGAAAATATTCTCATTGACATTAAAAAAATGAATATATGCACTATATATCAATCAAAAAGCCATAATTATTTATAAATTGTTCATTTTGCTTGTAAAATATTGCTAATTATGCAAGATATAATATGCAAACTGATTAAATTAACGGGGGTATTTGGCTCTGTGGTAAGCAATGAAAAATATGAAGCAGCCCTAAAACTTTTAAAAAAGGAGTCCGTTGAATTTCTTCGCCTCCAATTTACTGACCTTTTGGGATCCATTAAGGACGTCGAAGTCCCTCAAAGCCAATTTCAGCAAACTTTAGGAGACGGGGTCATCTTCGACGGATCCTCACTCCAAGGGTCTATTCGGGGGGCGGAATCCGACCTTCTGTTAACTCCTGACCTCGATACCTTGCGTGTGTTCGAGGAAACACCAGAAGGTCCCCATATGGCTCGTGTAGTATGTGACATTCAGAATCTCGACCGTACCCCCTTTGAGGTTTGTCCCCGAGGTCGCCTGAAAAAGGTTCTTATGGAAGCCCAAGAATTGGGCTTCCAGCTCATGGTAGCTCCTGAAATTGAATTCTTCCTTTTCCAGAGAAACCCTGATGACGAACCTACCACCCAAACTCGTGATACCGGAAGTTATTTTGATCTGGCAGCCTTGGATCAAGGAGACCAAGCTCGTCGAGGAATTGTTACCA
>CAZSDV010000009.1:46760-47012 GCA_964605715.1 uncultured Acidobacteriota bacterium | reverse complement strand
TGGCTGATCGTGTCAAACTGATGGATAGCGAGGGAGTGGTGCTGGATGTACCTCCGGGATCCTCGTTTGATTTCCCTGTTTTGACAGGTTGGAATGACTCGACAGTTGAAGGGGGTAGAGGTGCCCACCTTCTTCTCTACGAAGGATTTATTAGAAGTTGGGAAGATGTTTCCCAGGGCGAATGGTCAGTTTCTGAGGTTGATGTATCTGACCTCAAGGATTTAAGGGCTGTGTTAGTTGGGAGATCTGGAA
>CAZSDV010000009.1:24028-46750 GCA_964605715.1 uncultured Acidobacteriota bacterium | reverse complement strand
TTCTAGTTCATTTTGGGCGGGAGGATTTTGCTCAACGATTTCGAAATTTCCTGAATTTTATCCCCCGAGTTCAGCTTTCACAAGCTTCGATCCAATCTGTGGACATGAGATTTAGAAATCAAATTGTTGTAAATCCAAAATTCTGAGCAAGCCTCCGCTCCACTCCGTTGGGGAATTATTGGCGAAACAAGAAAACATCGTCGTTGGACTTGATATCGGCAGCAGTAAGGCATGTGTGCTGATTTGCCGGGTAGTGGGTGGAAGTCGCCTGGAGGTAGCCGGAGTAGGAGTTTACGAGTCGAAGGGTGGGCGTCGAGGGGACAGTGTTGATCTGGATGCTGCCGTGGCTTCAATCCGGGAGGCTGTTGAGGAGGCTGAATCGGAAGCGGAAACAACAGTTGAGTCGGCTTATGTTGGTGTTGGAGGAACGCATATCCGCGGCGTGAATGCCCAGGGCGGCCTGACGCTGGGACCTCATAGGCGGGAGATTACTCGTGAGGATGTTGACCGCGTTGTTCAGAGGGCGCAGGAGATTTCTCTTCCTCCTGACCAACAGATCATGCACGTTTTCCCTCAAGAGTTTTTACTAGATACACAGACCGGAATTCATGATCCAGTGGGCATGGTGGGGCAAAACCTTGAGGTTAACGTTCACCTGGTAACTGCATCCGCAGCTGCTCTCCGGAACGTGGTTACAGCCGTTAACCGATCAGGTATTTACGTTCTTGGTACCGTGCTTGAACAAATAGCATCCTCGGAGTCTAATTTACAGGATGATGACAGAGGGCTAGGTGTGGTGTTGGTGGATATTGGTGCCAGTACAGCAGAATTTATTCTTTATGATCAAGGCATGCTCCGCCACACGGCAGCTATACCTGTTGGAGGTGACCACTTTACCAATGATGTTGCGGTGGTACTTAGAACTCCCATTTCAGAAGCAGAAAAATTAAAATGTGCTTGGGGGTTGCCGAAATCTGGCTACTCTTCTTTTGAGGCTCTTGAGGTCAGTGGTGTCGCGGAGCGTCCAAGCCGCATGGTCCCGTATGTTAAGCTCGCTGAAATCCTTGAGGCGCGTGCGATGGAGCTTCTTGAGAAAATTCAAGCCGAGATTGCACGACAGAGAATTGAGGGACAACTGGGGGCCGGAGTGGTGCTAACAGGTGGTGGAGCCAAACTAAATGGATTTGTCGAGATGGCTGAAAGAATTCTATCTGTGCCTGTGCGACGTGGAATTCCTGGAGGGCTCTCTAAGATGGGAGAATTGGTTTTGGATCCTATTTGTTCATCGGTGGTGGGGTTGGTTAGTTTTGCACACCGAATGCGGAGGAAACAGGTGGTACGTAAAAAAACTCTGAAGGGTAGGTTTTTTAGCTTGTTTCGCACCCACTCTTGAGGGTAAGAGATGTAGAATGGCAACCCGAGAATGCTATATTCCATTTATGTGGTTGGAGTGAGAGAGAGAGTTGAATGAAGAGAAAAACGAAGGATAGCCTTTTGCGTATCGAGAGTGGAACACTCGAAACCGAGAGAGTAGATTTCTCCGAAAAGCCACGCCATAACGCTAAAATTCGTGTCATCGGAGTTGGGGGTGGCGGTGGTAACGCGATCGATCATATGATCGCTGCTGGTGTCAAAGGTGTTGAATTTCAGGTTGCCAATACTGATCTTCAGGCCCTTGGAAAATCGAAAGCCTCGGTCAAGATTCAGCTCGGTGCCAAGCTGACGAAAGGATTGGGTGCTGGAGCGAACCCTGAAATAGGGCGCCAGGCAGCACTTGAGGACACGGAAAAAATTATTGAGGTTCTCGAGGGTGCAGACATGGTGTTTGTTACGGCGGGCCTCGGAGGGGGAACTGGCACAGGGTCTGCTCCAATTGTCGCGAGCCTCGCGCGCGAGCTCGGAGCCTTAACAGTGGCAGTTGTTACTCGCCCCTTTGATTTTGAGGGACGACAGCGGTCCAGGCAGGCCGAGCAAGGGTTGGCGGAGCTAGCCGAGGCAGTGGATACAGTGATTTCAATTCCTAATCAGCACCTACTCGAAGCTGTTCCCGCTGACACGAGTTTTTTTGAGGCCTTCCGGATTGCCGATGACATCTTACGAAAAGCCGTGCAAGGCATTTCCGACATCATTACCATTCCTGGTATCATTAACTGCGATTTTGCTGACATCAAAACGATCATGAGAGGTATGGGGCATGCGGTAATGGGGACCGGTATCACTAAAGGCCAAAAGCGTGCTTCAAAAGCTGCCACTCAGGCTATTTCCTCCCCCTTACTCGAAGATGAATCCATACAGGAAGCACAGGGTATCTTGCTGAATATTACCGGATCTTCTAACTTGACGTTGCACGAGGTTAATGAGGCGTCAACCATTATTCAGCAGGCCGCGGCGGAAAATGCCAATATTATTCTCGGTGCAGTTTGTGAGGAGTCAATGCAAGACGAGATTAAAATCACCGTTATCGCGACTGGTTACAAGAAAGAACAGATTCGCCTTCCTCAACCCAGCAACGCTCCAGCGTTGCGCAGTGCTCGTCAGACCGTGAAAAACATGATGGCTCGAAAGGAGAAACTTCCTATCGAGGAAAATCTAGCCGATGTAACCGTGGAGGTTCCTGCCGATGACTTGGAGGTTCCTGCCTTTATTCGCCGGCGGATCGCCGGCAAAGATTAGCGAGCAGATACCCTTGAAAATCCGAACTGATGCGTTGGTACAGGGCGTCTTTTTAGGACTTTTCTCGGGCACCTCAGATCACGTTACTGAATTGCAAGCTTCCTGAAAATTCTGAATTATTATTTGTTCAATCTGGAAGGTGCAGGAGTAATCCGTGTTTAAAGGTATGAGGATTCAATGAAGGCCAGAAGTATTTTTATCGTTGGCATTTTTCTAATAGGGACCAGCGTTGGCATGATGCCTCCATCTGCGGATGTGGAATTTGAATTGCTCGCCAAACAATATGTGGATGAATTTCCCGCCCTGTCCCCGGTATCAGCAACTTTACTCGGTGATCATCGGTTCGATAGTGAACTTGATCAGATAAGCGAGGGGGCGCGGACCCAAGAAGCAAAATTTCTAAGAAAATATCTGAAGAAGCTAAATAACTTGGGACGCAGCAAGTTGTCGCGCGCGAATCAGGTGGATGCAGCACTTCTGGAGCATGGCTTGCGTGCTGACTTATGGCAACTCGAGGAGCTAGAAGAGTGGGCTTGGAATCCGATAAGGTATACGCGCCTTACGGGCAGTGCCCTCTATGGACTATTGGCGCGCGATTTTGCCCCATTACCTGAACGGATGAGAAATATTGCAGATCGCCTCGAACAGTTCCCTCGGATCCTCGAACAGATTCAGATAGCCCTCGTTTCTTCTCGCGTACCAAGGATTCATGCAGAGACCGCTATCAAGCAGAATCGTGGCGTCCTGTCGATACTTGATGACATGATCAAGCCACGCTTAGGGGAGTTGCCTTGGAAAGACCAAAAACGCCTGAAAGAGGCAATGGAGGTAGCTCGTAGCGCGTTAGGTTTTTATCAAGAGTGGCTTGAAGAAAAGCTTTTACCTAACGCAACTGGAAATTTTCGCTTAGGGGCTGAGATTTATGACAAAAAACTTGCCTTTACCCTGAATTCTTCACTCACAAGACAGCAGATTATTTCTCGTGCCAGAAGTGAGCTGAGACGTGTACGGGATGAGATGTACGAGATTGCGAAGGATATTTATAGGAAGGAATACGACTTCGTAAAAGTCCCTGGTATTCCTAGCGATGCCTACAAGCAGGCGATTATCCGAGCAGCGCTTGAAGTCGTCTACCGGGAGCTTCCTGACCAGGAGAGAATTGTTGAGACGATCACTGAACAGCTATACGAGGCAACTGATTACGTTCGAAAATTACAACTTGTAAGTGTGCCGGAAGATCCAGTTGAGATCATAGTGATGCCTGAGTTTCAACGAGGTGTCGCGATAGCGTACTGTGACTCACCAGGACCTTTGGATATTGGCCAGAAAACATTTTACGCTGTCGCTCCGTTACCTAGTGACTGGACTTCTAAGCAGGTACAATCGTACCTGCGTGAATACAATCTCTATTCTCTCCGCAGTCTCACGGTTCATGAGGCAATGCCGGGCCACTACCTCCAATTGGCGCACTCATTCCGCTACCCCACAACACTAAGGGCTCTGCACTCTTCAGGGGACTTTATTGAAGGTTGGGACGTTTACGCCGAAAGTAGGATGATCGAAGAGGGTTACCTGGATGGCAATCCTTTGATGGAGCTCACAGTACGCAAATGGTATCTGCGTGGGATTGCAAATGCCATCATGGATCAAGGGATTCATGCTGGCGAAATGTCACGAGTTGAGGCTATGGAGTTGATGACCGAAGCCACATTTCAAGAGGAGCGCGAAGCCTCCGCTAAGTGGGTCCGGGCCCAGTTGACATCTGCACAGCTTTCAACCTACTTTGTTGGCTATCTCGAGCACATTGGTCTAAGAAATAGGGCCAAAAAGGCTTGGGGTAAAAAATTTTCTCTCCTGAAATACCACGACAAGCTGCTGTCATTCGGTTCCCCGCCTGTCCGCTTTGCCCGTGCCTTGGTTCTGGGTTTACCAATTCCATACTAATAGGGGTAGTCGTCTGTGCATAGATTTATGCGGACTGCTTCCTATATTGCATTGCGACGATTTTCATAAAGCGGAAATCGCTTGGTAAGGTCCTCTACCTTGCTCCGAACATTTTGAATAACTGATTCATTTTCAGGGTCCCCAAGGACGGTTGAGATCCATTGGCCAACCTTACGAATATCTGGTTCTTTTAGGTTACGAGTGGTTATAGCTGGTGTGCCGATTCGAATACCGCTAGCCACCATGGGAGGGTTGACATCGAAGGGGATGGCATTCTTGTTGACGGTGATTCCAGCCTGTTCAAGAGATTTTTCTGCCTTTTTTCCAGTTATGCCGCGCGAGGCGACATCAACCAGCAGTAGATGGGTATCGGTTCCACCGGAAACAAGTCGGAACCCTGCTGCCTGCAATGTGTCAGCTAACACCTTTGCATTGGTGACGATTTGTTGCTGGTAGTTGAGGAAATCAGGCAACAGGGCTTCCCGAAAGCAGACGGCTTTAGCGGCGATCACATGCATTAAGGGCCCACCCTGAATTCCCGGAAAGACAGTCGCATTAATTTTCTTGGCATATTCCGCCCGACAAAAAATGGCCCCCCCACGCGGTCCGCGTAGGGTTTTGTGCGTGGTGGTGGTAACGAAGTCTGCATGTGGAAATGGACTTGGATGAATTCCCGTTGCAATCAGGCCTGCAATATGCGCCATATCGACCATTAACAAAGCACCCACTTTCTTGGCAATGGCGGCAAAGCGTTCGAAATCCAGCGTTCGGGGATAAGCGCTGGCTCCAGCAACAATTAATCGGGGTTTCTGTTTGATGGCAATGCGTTCTAGTTCACCGTAATCGATAGTTTCGGTGTCACGCCGCACGCCGTAACTTACGATTCGAAAAGTTTTACCAGAGAAATTCAGGTGGTGGCCGTGGGTAAGGTGGCCGCCGTGGGCTAGGTCCATGCCAAGCATTGTTTCGCCTGGCTTCAAGACCGTAATGTAGACGGCCATATTGGCCTGACTGCCGGAATGTGGCTGAACGTTGGCATGTTCGGCCCCGAACAGCTCCTTTGCCCTTTCGATAGCCAGACTTTCCGCTTGGTCTACGAACTCACAGCCCCCATAGTAACGTCGTCCAGGTAATCCCTCAGCATACTTATTGGTCATTACCGACCCAGCAGCTTCGAGGATGGCCTCGCTGACAAAATTTTCTGAGGCGATTAACTCAAGGGTTGAGTTTTGACGCTCAACTTCATTTTTGATTGTCCTGGCGATTTCAGGGTCAACCGCCTGCAATGAATGCGAGTGCGGGAGAATATCATGATTCATCGTGTTCCCTTCGTACATTAAATGTTTTCAAGATTTTGGATCTTTCGGACACGACGCTGGTGGCGTCCCCCCGTAAATGGTATAGAGAGCCAAACGTTGAGAATATTTCTAGCTGTAGGTTCATCCACCATACGGCTTCCCAAGGTGAGGACATTTGCATCATTGTGGGAGCGGCTCATTAAAGCTGCCAAGGTATCATTGCAGGCTGAGGCCCGAATCCCGTTCATCTTGTTGGCTGCAATAGCCATACCGATTCCTGTTCCGCAGACCAGTAAGCCAAATTTAGCTTTTTGCGTTTGAATTTTTTCGGCAACCTTGGCGGCGACATCAGGGTAATCAGTAGATTGCTCAGAATAAGTACCAAGGTCTTCAACCCGATAGCCCTTATCCTTTAAATAGACGCGGAGTCTCTCTTTTAGCCGGTATCCGGCATGGTCAGCGCCCAAGGCAATCGGGATTTTCTCAGATGGCATGACTTTACTTGATTCTACGTGAGCCCCTGAGAGCTGGCAACTGGATTTAGTAAACCAACCGAAATATTCTTGTAATGGGGATTCAATTACCAAACTGGAGTACGCTTGGCTTGACAAGAGATGTGCTTCTCCTGAACAATGCGAATCTTGGCATATTATGTGTTGTTTAAGCTCTTGTCATTGCAAGATATATTCGTACCCTTAATTATTGGTTTGTGGGAAATAGGGAAAATATAAAACACAATGAAAGTGAATGAAAAATACTAAATGCGTTGGAGTAAACTATTTATACCAACCTTGCGCGAAGTGCCAGCAGAGGCAGAAGTTCGTAGCCATAAACTCCTCTTGAGAGCTGGCTATGTTCGGCAGATCGCCTCCGGGATCTACGTTTATCTTTACTTAGCTCAACGATCCTTCTTGAAGATTGCAAGAATTATTCGGGAGGAGATGGATGCGATCGGTGCACAGGAGTTTTATTTGCCAGCCCTGAATCCAGCGGAGCTTTGGCAGGAGAGTGGTCGCTGGGATCAGGTGGGATCGATCATGTTCCGGCTAAAGGATCGCAACCAGCGAGATCTTTGTTTGGGTATAACCCATGAGGAGGGCATGACCGACATCGCTCGCAGAGAACTGCACTCCCATCGTCAGCTACCTCAAATCTGGTACCAGATCCAGGAAAAGTTTCGTGATGAACCACGGCCTAAATCAGGTCTCCTACGCATGCGACAGTTCATTATGAAAGATTCCTATTCATTCGATATTGACCCAATGGCCATGGAGGCCAGCTACAAGAAGCACTATGATGCTTACTGTCGAATCTATGAGCGCTGCGGATTGAAGTACAAAATAGTAGAGGCCTCATCGGGGACAATGGGAGGAAAGATTTCTCATGAGTTTGTGGCCCTGAGCGATGCAGGGGAAGATTGGATTGTGATGTGCTCTTGTGGATATGCGGCCAACCAGGAGAAGGCGACTTCGTGCCTTCCCTCGATCAAAGATGACCCTTCCGAGCTTTCGCCGGAACCTTTTTCCACCCCAGGGCAGCGTACGATTGGAGATATGGTGAAGTTTACCGGCGAGACTGCTGCTCAGTTCATTAAGACACTACTATACATTTCAGAGAATAAGCCAGTGCTAGTGCTCCTACCTGGCGACCATAAGCTAAGTGAATCGAAGCTGGAAGAAGCTCTCGAGGCCAAGGAATTTCGGCCTGCAACATCGGAAGAAGTGACGCATTACTTGGGCGTTCCGCTTGGATTTATGGGTCCTGTCAAGGTAAATGGTGTTCGAATTATTGCTGACACGAGCCTTCAGGGGCGACGAAACATGATTGCTGGGGCGAATCGTGAAGACACACACCTCCGTTGCGTTACTCCTGGAAAAGATTTTAAGGCCGAGTATCACGACCTGCATGAGGTGGCTGATGGCGATCTTTGTGTCCTTTGTGGCCTACCTCTCACAGTTGCTAAGTCAATTGAGATTGGGCATGTCTTTCAACTCGGTCGCCGTTACTCGGAAACGATGGGTGCGCAAGTTCTTAACCCTGCCGGCGAGCAAGTGAGCCTATGTATGGGTTCTTACGGAATTGGGTTAGAGAGAATTCTTACTGCAGCCATCGAGCAGGGAATGGATGCTGACGGTACCGCCCTATCTGCGAGCGTGGCTCCTTTTGAGGTAGTTCTAACAGTGACGAATATGGAAGTCGCCGCCCTTCGGGAAGCTGGAGAGAAGCTTTATATGGAGATGCGTCAGCGTGGGATTGATGTGTTGTACGACGACAGGAACGAGCGGCCAGGCGTGAAGTTCAAGGATGCAGATCTGACGGGCATTCCTTATCGATTAACCTTAGGCCGGAAGAAATTTGAGAAAGGTTTGGCTGAGATTATGGACCGCTCGACAAGGGAAATGACGGATGTTAGAATCGGGCGGGTGGTGGACGAGCTCGAGATGCGACGACTACCTCCTGCATAGAATTACAATCGGGGTAATTAGCTCCACAAGATGTGCGTAATTTTTTTGTGGAGAACTAAACCCCCAATCTATCTGTTAAACGCCGTCAAGTTGAGGTTAGGGTAATTTTTAAAAAAGTCTCAGTTGATGTTTATTATATTGTGTTATCTATTTTAAAGATCCGCATTATTCCACCACACTACAGACCATTAAGTGTAAGGCGGGGATTTTGACCCGTGCCAACCTCATCACACTCCAAAAAAAGACGAGATAGACGAACGCGGTGGCATAACCGCAGTTTCTTTTTGCGAGGTGCGCTGGCGGTAATTATTTCCATATCTTTTGTAGCTGGCGTTGTTTTGCTCTACTATTACAATCGTTTTTCTCGGCTGATTGATACACGATTGAGCGGGGACGTTTTTAATCGCACGGCACTGGTTTTTGCAGCACCCACGGTAGTGGCTCCTGGATATGAAGTTCGCCTGGAAGAAATTGCAAGGCAGCTGCGACGCGCAGGGTATTCAGAAGGAGTGGATCGTTCCCCCTTGGGCTTCTATCGATTGGGTACGGATTTTGCTCAGATTGATCCTGGAACAAACTCTTTTCATAGAGGTGGTAATGCGGCCACAATCTATTTTCGAGACGGAAAGATTGATTCCATTGTCGGGCGAAGCGATCGTCGTCCGAGGTCCTTGTATCTTCTTGAGCCGGAGCTAATTACAACGTTATTCGGCCGTACCCGAATAAAACGGAGACTAGTACGCTATGTGGATGTTCCAGAGGTGTTGCGGAATGCCGTTATTGCTACCGAAGATCGCCAATTCTTTAGTCACTTCGGAATCAACTTTTATCGAATCTTAGTAGCCCCCATTAATGATTTCCGCGGTACCAGTACCATTACGATGCAGTTAGCACGAAATTTTTTCCTGACACGCGAACGGACCATCAAGCGAAAGCTTTCAGAAATTTACATCTCTTTGCTTTTAGAATCTCGTTTGACCAAGGAAGAGATTTTCGAACATTACTCAAACCAAATTTATTTAGGGCAACGAGGAAGTTTTGGCATTCATGGTTTCGGTGAAGCTGCGCGGGCATATTTTGACAAGGAGGTTAGTAGTTTAACCGTGGCTGAATCGGCATTTCTTGCCGGAATTATTCGCGCTCCGAACATATATACCCCATACAGGTATCCGGAACGCGCCAAGTCCAGACGGGACGTGGTAATTAGCCAAATGGAGGAAGTGGGGTTTTTGAATCCGGCTGAAGCGGAGGAGGCGCGAAATGCCCCCCTAAAGTTTGCCTCTCAAAATGTTGAGGCTAGCCAGGCTCCTTATTTTGTGGATCTAGTACGTGATCAACTTCTGGGGCGTTTTCCTGAAGAGGAGGTGCTTTCTGAGGGTTTTCGCGTTTACACAACACTGGATTTGGACCTGCAGAAAGCAGCTTCGGAAGCGGTTCGTGTTGGTACTTCAACCATGGACAAACGCCTGGAAGTCCTGGAGAAGGCCGGACGAGTTAAAAGACCCGATGACCCTCTCCAACCCCAGGTCTGCCTGGTGGCTATCGATCCGCATACTGGAGCCTTGAAAGCCTTAGTTGGAGGACGAAACTATGGCGTAAGTCAGTTGAACCATGCCCTTTCCAAACGGCAACCAGGCTCTTCCTTTAAGCCTTTCGTCTACGCTGCCGCTTTAAATTCAGCCCTAGATGGGTCGAACCCGTTAATCACGACTGCTAGTACAATTGTGGATGAGCCGACTCGCTTTGAGTTTGGCAAGGGAATCTATGAACCGGAAAATTACAAGCAGGAATATCATGGTGTCGTCACGTTACGGAAAGCCCTGAGGCTTTCGCTTAATGTGGCTACGGTTAAGCTTGCCGAGGCAATTGGTTACTGGAAAGTGGAAGAGCTGGCAACGCTAGCTGGATTTAATCGGGAAGTTGAGGCAACTCCTGCCGTGGCATTAGGGGCATATGTTGCCACCCCCCTAGAGATCATCGGGTCCTATACGGTATTTGCCAACCATGGTGAGTATCATAGTCCATACTCGATCCAGGAAGTTCGGAATCAAGATGGAGAATTTTTATGGCAGAGCCCCCGGGAGATTCGACAGGTTCTCGACCCTCGCATCAGCTATATTATGACTCACTTGCTTGGAAGTGTCATTAACCGGGGCACAGGCGGAGGTGTTCGGAGGAGAGGTTTTAAGGCTCCGGCAGCAGGCAAGACCGGCACTTCTCGCGATGGTTGGTTCGTTGGTTATACAAGCAATCTAATCTGCGCGGTATGGGTTGGGTATGACGATGACCGGGAGCTGGGACTTAGCGGGGCCAGCTCTGCCTTGCCGATATGGACAGAATTCATGCAGCGGGCCACTGCCCTTCCAGCCTACAAGGATGTTCAGGAATTCAAGCCACCCATCGGCATTGTTTTTGCCAAGCTTGAAGTGCCTGAGGAGGTTTTCCTCAACGAGAATGAGCCGGATACTATGGTAGAAGTATTCATTGAGGGGACTGAGCCCATCTTAACCTTGTCGGAACGTAGAGTTCAGGACGCAGGTAATCGGACCTTGGCTGACGGGGATTCCGATTCTGCCGCTGAAGAACTCGATTCTCTGTCCAGTACGACCGCCACTATCGGCGGGGCAGAGACCTCTCGGTTGGAGGAGAATATCTACCCCCGTAGTAGGCCTCGGCGCGGTATATTTCGAAGATTCCTTGGTATATTTAGAGGGGTACGTGAAAAACAGGAAGAGGATCCTGCCAATCGCACCTCCGATTAGCCTGGGAATGACCATCCTTCGTGAGCTATTTTTTTTAGAATTATCTTTCAATTCCTGGAATTAGAAATATAGCTTTCTCTCAAGTGCTGCTTGTCGAAAGTTGCAGGTAATGAGTCACTGGAATCACCAGTTCCTGAGAGAAGGTTCTGATATAATAGATTTATTGGAGTAGGAAGGCTGCTTGAAAATATTATGAGGATCCGCGTTTTTTTTCTCCTTCTTTTTGCCCCATGCTTGTATGGTGCCCCACCCGTGGAGACCGTGGTGGTATTCCCGTTTGAAAATTTAAGTGGCCGCCTGGAACTAGACTGGGTTTCAGAGAGCTTTGCTGAGGTTATAGAATCAAGATTGTCCTCAGCGAAGCCTTATGTTCTAAGCCGGGATGAGCGCCTTGCAGGATTTGGACTCCTAGGACTACCTTCCCGCTCGAGACTAACCTTGGCCAGCATTTTTAAGGTGTCTCAGGTAGTCGGGGCAGATTGGGCTGTTACGGGTGCATTCAACTGGAGTGAGGATAGGATTTCCGTACGCCTTCAACTGGTGGATATGAAGGTGCCGCGTCTTAGGGCTATCCTTCAGGAAGAAGGCAAGTTTCATGGCCTGCTAAATCTTCAATCCCGCCTTGCCTGGAGTTTATTGCGAAACCTTGATCCCAATTTTGGAATGGAAAAAGAGGATTTTGTTCGGAGCTTCCCTCAGGTCCGGCTGGATGCATTTGAAAGTCTCATCTATGGATTACTGGCAAGTGAATGGGATGCCCAGATTCGTTATTTTACAAAAGCGTTTCAACTGGACCCGCATGAACGCCGCTCAGCTTTTGAGCTTGGCAGACTTTACCTTGAAGACAAAAAATACGCACCTTCTCTGGAATGGTTGGAAAAAATAAACCCAGAGAACCAGCTGTATTTGGAAGCAACTTTCCTTAAGGCCATTAATCATTACCGGTTGCATGATTTTAAAAAGGCGGAAGGTATATTTCGCCAACTCACAGAAAGTTTACATTCTCCAGAAGTGCATAATAATATGGGTCTTCTGGAAGTTAGGAAAGGGAATCATTCTGAAGCAATCACACATTTGGTAGCTGCTTATCAGTTAGATCAAAACAACGCCGACTTGAATTTTAATCTGGCTTTGATGTTTTGGAAGGCTGGTAAATTTGATCAGGCTTCCCGGTACATTCAGGAATGCCTTCTTCTCCGAGGGGATGATTCTGAGGCACAGTTCCTGCAAGGTCAGATTGTGGCCAAGGAGGTTGCGGCAGGTAAAACACGAGCTAAGACACTGGGATTAGAACGCGAAGTACGGAGTTTTGCAGATGATCCTCTGTCAACTGAACCCAATTTGGAATTTAGAATCTTAGTTGAGTATAATGCTCGCCCTTTTCGTCGTCCCAGCAAGGGTGCGTTTCCTTCCCATGCATTTTTCATGGAGAAATTTCCCTGGGAGATTTGGCCCGCTATTGAATCCTCTTCCGGGCTATTTTATGGCCATGCCTAGCTTTAATAAGAAATTTGAAATTCTACTTGTGCTGCAAATTGCTGTCTTTGCGGCCATGTTTACACAGGCAGAAGATGCGCCCAGAGTGGCTCGACCAACAGTGGTCAAGATTAACCTAAGTGAGATGATTCAGCCGGTGAGTGCAAAATATGTGCTCCGGGGAATCCGCCATGCGAATGAAATTAAAGCTGCGGCGATTTTGATCGAACTCAGTACCCCAGGAGGTCTTGAAAAATCCCTGCGGGAGATGGTTCAAGGAATGATCAAGTCCAAAGTTCCAGTTATCGTTCATGTGTCGCCGAGTGGGAGTCGAGCAGCTTCAGCAGGATTTTTTCTCCTCCTTGCTGCAGATGTGGCTGTGATGGCCCCGGGTACGAATTCTGGCGCTGCACATCCGGTACTTTTAGGAGGGAAGAAAATCTCAGACGTGATGGAAGCAAAGATTCTCAATGATTCAGCGGCCTATATTCGCAGTATTGCTTCAAAGCGTGGGCGTAATGTTGAGTTGGCGGAAAAGGGTGTTCGCGAGAGTCGCTCTTACACAGAAAAAGAAGCCCTGGAAGGGAACTTGATAGATGCAATTGCTTCGAGCACCGAAGAGATACTCAAAAAATTTGATGGAAAGATGATCCGAAGATTTAATGACGACCTCACGAAATTACATATTGCAGGTGCACGAATTGAGCCCTATTCAATGACTCAGCGGGAATATTTTCTCTCCAAGATCGTAGAGCCGAACATCGCCTTTTTGCTTGCTGCTTTGGGTGCGGTTGGGCTCTACATCGAATTCACTCATCCGGGACTAATTCTTCCTGGCGTCGCGGGTTCTATCTCTTTGGTTCTTGCTCTTTTCGCTTTCAACCTTTTACCGATCAACGGGGCCGGAGTTCTACTTCTGATTTTGGCATTAGGGCTAATGGTTTTGGAAGCGCAGATTGCGTCCTACGGAATACTTGCGATAGGTGGAGTTATTTCAATGATCATCGGCGCTCTTATTCTAATTGATTCCCCTTGGCCCGGGGCACAAATACATCTGTCGACAGCTCTGGGTGTAGCATTGCCTATGGGAATTATAACGGCCATTCTTTTGCGGGTCGTGCTTGCTGCGCACCGCCGTAAGTCCGTAACGGGTAATAGCGGCATGATTAATGCCCTTGGCATAACCCAAACCAAGCTGAATCCCCAGGGAACCGTCTTAATGCGAGGTGAAATCTGGAAAGCGCGATCCCAGGTGAATATTCCTCGAGGTACTTCGGTTCGAGTAGTATCACTTAGTGGATTGGCTCTTGTCGTGGAGCCCGTGGAGAATTCGAATGAGGGAGCTTAGCTGCCTTTACAAGGAGAAGTAAAATGAACCCACAGACCGTAGTTGGAATTCTGATATTTGTCGTTTGGTTCTATAATTCTGTAAAAATCCTTCGGGAGTATGAGCGCGGTGTTATTTTTCGACTGGGCAAAGCGCTGCCCAGTCCTAAAGGTCCCGGACTAGTTCTGGTTTTTTGGCCGATTGATAAGATGGTAAAGGTAGATTTGCGGATTATAACCTTAGATGTTCCACCGCAGGACATTATCACGCGGGATAATGTTACGGTGAGGGTTAACGCTGTAGTGTTCTATCGTGTGATGGAGGCCCAGAGCGCCATTATTCAAGTAGAGCGTTTTCTTTATGCCACCTCCCAGGCTGCCCAGACCACGTTACGTTCTGTGTTGGGCGAGTCAGAACTCGATGAGCTACTCTCGCAAAGAGAAAAACTCAATTCCCGTTTGCAGTCGATTCTGGACCAGCGGACTGATGCCTGGGGAATTAAGGTTACCAGCGTCGAGGTTAAAACGGTGGACCTGCCGCAGGAGATGGTCCGCGCTATTTCGAAACAAGCTGAGGCTGAACGTGAGCGTCGCGCTAAGGTTATTCACGCCGAAGGAGAATACCAGGCGGCCGGAAGGCTTGCCCAGGCTGCAGAAACAATCTCAAAGCAACCCGTGGCCATCCAGCTTCGATATCTGCAGACCTTGGGTGAAATTGGGGCAGAGAAGAACACGACTATCGTGTTTCCACTTCCCATAGAAATGTTGGGACAGTTATTTGGTCGGGACAAGAAAGTATCAGCCAAAAATTAACCGATGGTTAGCTCCAACCGTAGCAATTTTTTGGATTGCACATGGCTGGAATTGCAAGCTGATCAAGTTATGAGTTTACGTGAAAATGAGCACATCAAAAGAAGTTTCCCGCTCTGCTGTAGAGGGAATAGATAATGAAGAATGACAAGTTAGCAGCTCGATCTTATTCCGCTCGGGAATTAGTATTAATGTTTTTGGGGGTCGTGGCGCTGTGTGGAGTTTTTTTCTCCCTCGGTTTTTTGGTGGGATTTAAGGAGAAAAATGCTCTGCCTGACTGGAATATTTTAAAGACTCCCGGGGTAACTTCTTCCTTGGTGGAAGATCGAAACCTAGATTCAAAGGGAGAAATTCCTGGGGAACAAAGAGTCCCATTGAGCTTTAACGGGTCCGAGCAGGAAAGAGAAGCCTCTTCACGCCTCGAAAAATCAAACACCATCAAACCCACTTCCGGAGGTAATCCTCCCCAAGTTTCATCTTCCAGGGCAGCTTTGAAAAATAAGCCAAAACGCCCACATCCAACTCCGGGCGGGTATGCTGTTCAGGTTGTTGCATTGCGCGCTCAGAAGGATGCAGAATCAGTACGCCGAGCCTTAAAGGTAAAAAACTATCGTGTCTTTATTGTTCAGCCCCAGCATTCTGGGGCAAACGACAATCTTTTTCGAGTTCAAGTGGGGCCGTTCCTGACTCGGGTGGAAGCTGAGAAAACTCGTGATAAGTTAGCCCAGGAAGGCTTTAATCCCTTCATTCGCAGGTAGTGAATCTTCTTTTGGGTTGCAGATTATTTTTTACCTGGCCGTTCCGCCAGGAGCGCTGCCATTGGGCTACCGAGGTCTTGCCTTCTGTATGCTGTTTTCCTGTAACACTTTTTTTAGGGTTGGATTGAGTGTTGTTTCGGGTGCAGCGCTCTTCCTTTCTTTTCCAAAGCCAGGACTTTCTTTTCTGGTGTGGGTAGCATTGTCGCCGCTGTTGATAATATTAGTCACAGAGGAAAATCTAAAGCGGGCATTTCTGTGGGGATATTTAGCCGGCGTGACATTTCTGGCTGGAAGCTGTTATTGGTTAGCTTTTGTCATGGAAACTCATGGGGGGCTCGCTGGCACAGCTGCTCTGGGTGTATTGCTGATTTTCGTGTTGACCTTCGGGATCTATTATGGACTCTTTGGATTTGCACTGGCGTGGCTTGGGAATTACTCGAGGGTTTTAGCCCTTGCCTCTTCTCCTGCTATTTGGGTAGCTTTGGAATATGTTCGTTCCCATGCGATCACTGGCTTCCCTTGGAATCTTGCCGGTTATGCGGTGATGCCCGTGGGTCTTCGCCAGTTAGCGACCGTAACAGGAGTTTACGGACTTTCTTTTCTAGTCGTTGCTACGGGAGCCTGGGTGGCTGCTTCTTGTATACTAAGATCTTATGGCAAAGTAAAATGGGTTACGGTTGGATGGATTTGCACTCTCTTCGTTGCCAATCACCTCTTACTTCCATCTCCTCTTAAGCAGGATTCAAGGTCAGAAACCGCTTATTTAATCCAACCAAATGTGCCTCTTTTAGGGCCCTTATCCATACGGGAATCGAAAACACCTGCCATCTGGGGTGAAATGTTTCAAGCGGGGATCCAGAAGATCCGTGAAGGCAGGCATGTGCATCCCCCACTGCTCGTTTGGCCGGAAAGCTCAGCCCCCTTTTACTTTAATCGAGATCCCGTATTTAGGAATTTTGCAAAAAACCTGGCCCAAACTGCAAAGGCCTTTCTGGTCCTTGGGGTAGTTAATTTTACCGAAGGAAGTGAACCAAAACCTCTTAATAGCGCGGTGATGATAGGTCCTGACGGACGACTTGTTGTTGAGTATGATAAGATCCATTTAGTTCCTTTTGGTGAGTATGTTCCCTCCTGGGGTTTTCCAAACCAAGTTGGAAAAATCACATCAGAAGTGGGAGATTTTCAGCCTGGTGACAAATTCAAGGTGGGTCAAGTAAGCCACGGGAAGATCGGAATTTTTATTTGTTACGAAGCGATTTTTCCTGACCTGGTGCGCCGATTTACGCGGGCCGGAGCGGAGGTGTTGGTAAACATATCAAACGATGCTTGGTTTGGGGATTCATCGGCAGCGGAACAGCATTTAGCCATGGCCCAGATGAGGGCGATCGAAAGCCGGCGCTATCTTATCCGAGCTACCAATGATGGGATCTCAGCGTTTATCGACCCTTATGGGCGAATTCTGAGATTGAGCCCTCGCTTTCAGAGATCCATACTGTCGGGAACATTCGAGTATCGAAAAGACAAGACCTTTTATGTAGAGCAAGGAGATGTTTTCGCTTGGATCTGCTGCCTGGCCTTCCTCTTGACACTCGGATTAAGAGTGGTGTCAGCAGGGAAATCAGTAAAGCAAATGCGAAAGGAGTGACGGTGATCGAGGAATACCGGAAAGTATTCAGTGAACTTAAAGCCCGCATTGATGATCTTCGGAGCTATCTTTGACTCAGATCGCAAAAAGCGGGAGCTAGCGCAACTGGAAAAAAAACTAGCTGAGCCGACTATTTGGAATGACAAAGAGCGGTCGCAAGAATTGATGCGCACTCGCCACTTGCTGGAACAAGGAATCGAAACCCAGACTCGACTGGAACAGAGAATAGGTGACCTGGATGCGTATTTTGAGCTGGCCCAGGAAGGTGAGGATGTTGAGGCTGAGCTCATGCGTGAATTGAAGGCGGCAAGTGCTGAGGTGGACCGTGTTGAGAGTATGATTCTGCTTGGCGGAGAGAACGACCGATTAAATGCCATTGTTACTATTCACCCGGGTGCTGGTGGCACGGAATCTCAGGATTGGGCTGAAATGCTCCTTCGGATGTATCTTCGCTGGTCGGAGGATCGAGGCTACAAGACGATAGTTAATGAGTGTCAGCCTGGTGAAGAGGCAGGCCTGAAGTCAGCCACTTTCTCTGTTATGGGTGAGGGCGCTTACGGATTACTGGTACCTGAGATTGGTGTCCATCGACTGGTTCGAATTTCTCCGTTTGATGCTGCAGCCCGTCGCCATACATCCTTTGCATCAGTTTTTGTAAGCCCTGAGATTGACGACAAGATCAAGATTGAGATTCGCACAGAAGACCTTCGAATTGACACTTATAGGTCTTCGGGGCGGGGCGGACAACATGTGAACGTAACTGACTCGGCCGTCCGCATCACGCATTTGCCTTCTCGTCTTGTCGCTCAGTGTCAGAATGAAAGGTCACAGCATAGGAACCGAGAAATGGCAATGAAGATTTTACGCTCCAAGCTTTATGAAGTGGAGCTTCAAAAGAAGAGGGCCGAAACGGAAAAATTAGAGGCTTCAAAATCCGGTATCGATTTTGGCAGTCAGATTCGCTCCTATGTTTTGCATCCCTACCAGCTGGTTAAAGACCATCGCACCAAGACTGAGACAGGTGATGTGGACCGGGTTTTGGACGGAGATCTTGAGGTTTTCACGAAAGCATTTCTACTTATGAGGGCACAGTAAAGCTTTGCAAACTGCGAGGAATTACTTTACCCAAAGTTTTTCCAGGGCCGATAAAGTTATTGGATACTTCCATATAACTTATTGATTTTAAAGACCCAAAGAGTTTGACAGACCCAGGAGAGTATGCTACGTTGAGGTCTTTCTGAGTTCTTTTTGGTAGTCCTGAGATTTAAGGAGCTTGAGTATGAGTGTTGTTCCACCGCAATTTCTCTTTACCTCAGAATCTGTTACTGAGGGCCACCCTGATAAGGTTTGTGATCAAATCTCTGACAGTATCCTGGATGCCGCGTTGAGCCAAGATCCCTTTAGCCGGGTAGCTTGCGAGACCGTGGTAAAGGACGACACAGTTATGGTAGTGGGTGAAATCACTACCAAGGCTGAAATAGAGGTAGAAGGCATTGTTCGCCAAGTGGTTTCCGAAATCGGCTATACAAAAAGCGATTACGGTTTTAGCTCTTCTACTTGCAAAGTCATTTCCAGCTTAAGTCGGCAATCAGGAGATATTGCCCAGGGTGTTGATACCGGAGGTGCTGGTGATCAGGGGATGATGTTTGGCTATGCTTGCGATGAGACTGAGGAACTGATGCCTTTTTGTATTACTATGGCCCAGCACCTTTGCCTCCGGTTGACAGAGGTTCGCAAGGCTGGGGTGGTTGATTTTCTCCGCCCGGATGGAAAATCTCAGGTCACAGCGGAGTACCAGAACGGTAAGCCAGTACGCGTAGATGCCGTTGTAGTTTCCACTCAGCATGATCCTGATGTCACCAATGATGTGTTGCGTGAAGCGATTCGGGAAGAAGTCATTAAGCGGGTTATCCCAGCTGACCTGCTAGATGATAAGACAAAAATCCACATCAACCCGACGGGACGGTTCGTTGTGGGTGGGCCAGCGGGCGATTCTGGTTTGACGGGGCGAAAGATCATTGTTGATACCTACGGTGGCTCTGCTCACCATGGAGGTGGAGCGTTTTCGGGAAAAGATCCCACGAAGGTTGACCGGTCCGCCGCTTATATGGCCCGATATGTGGCCAAGAATTTGGTGGCATCAAGTCTTGCACAGAGGGTTGAGGTCCAATTTGCCTATGCGATCGGGGTTGCTGACCCGGTATCACTCAATGTGAATACTTTTGGTACTGGGCGCGTGGAGGAGGATCAAATTGCAGGCCTGATTCAGAATAACTTTCAGCTGACTCCTAAGGGGATTATCGAGGCACTGGATCTGCGCCGGCCTATTTTCAGGAAGACCGCGGCTTACGGTCATTTTGGGAGAAGTGACCAAGATTTTACCTGGGAACGTACCGATAAGGTGGAACAGCTGAAGAGAGAAGCGGGTGGGTAAATAGTGAACAACAATCAAATAGCGTGCGATGTAAAAGATCTGGAACTTGCGGACAAGGGAAAGACGCGCATCCAATGGGCAGGCCAGTGGATGCCTGTGCTCCAGCTTATCCGCAAAAGATTCTTAAAGGAAAAACCCTTGAACGGAATCCGTATTTCCGCCTGCCTACATGTAACTACTGAGACTGCAAATTTGGCTATCACTCTGCGTGATGGAGGGGCAGAAGTGGCGCTTTGTGCCTCAAACCCACTAAGCACCCAGGACGACGTGGCCGCATCTCTTGTTAAAGACTATGGTATCTCCGTTTTCGCAGTCAAGGGTGAGGATAACGATACTTACTATGCCCACATCACCGAAGCGCTGAACCATGACCCTCAGATTACTATGGATGATGGAGCCGATCTGATCAGTTCGTTGTTGACGGAGCGGCCTGAGGCTGCCGTAAAATTGATTGCTGGTACGGAGGAGACTACCACGGGCGTGATCCGTCTCCGCAGCATGGCACAGCAGGGAGTCTTGAAATATCCCGTTGTTGCCGTTAACGATGCTCACACCAAGCACCTGTTTGACAATCGGTATGGTACTGGCCAGTCCACACTGGATGGGATTATCCGGGCCACGAATGTCTTGTTAGCTGGCCAGGCTGTTGTTATCGCGGGTTATGGTTGGTGCGGACGAGGAGCAGCAAGCCGGGCTAGAGGGCTAGGTGCTCATGTGATTGTTACTGAGGTTGATGCCACACGGGCTCTTGAAGCTGTGATGGATGGCTTCCGTGTTATGACTATGGAGGAAGCTGCTAAGGTTGGTGATATATTTATTACCGTAACTGGTGACAAATTTGTCCTCCGAGAAGAACACTTTGAGGCGATGAAGAGTGGAGCAATCCTGGCAAACTCAGGCCACTTTAATGTGGAGCTTGATATTCCCGCCTTGGAAAAACTTGCTGTTAGCCAACGGCCCACTCGCGAGTTCGTAGAAGAATATACAATGAAAGATGGTCGTAAACTGTACCTGCTTGCTGAAGGCCGGCTAATTAATCTTTCTGCCGCCGAAGGCCATCCAGCCTCCGTGATGGATATGAGTTTTGCCAATCAGGCTCTTTGCGCAGAGTACGTTGTTCAAAATGCAGGAAAGCTCGAAACAAAAGTTCACGATGTTCCTGTCGAGATCGACCAGAAGGTAGCAGCTCTGAAGCTAGATTCGATGGGTGTTTCCATTGATAAGCTCACTCCGGAACAAGAAAAATACCTAAGCTCTTGGGGCGAGGGCACATAGAAACTTCTCTACTCCTTGACCGTGCTTTCTTATTACTTAATTTACCCTTCCTTTTTTCGTCCTAGAGGTAATCTAAATAAGGATATTTTCACATGAGGCTTTCAAGCTGACGGAGCAAAGATGAAGGATTTAGCTGAAAGGGCTATTAATGCGTCACTGCTGAAGGGTGCCTCGTATGCTGATGTGCGTGTCATTGACTCCCATGAGCGCTTTCTTTCAACTAAAAATGGAGTTCCAGCACAGATTCGGGAATCGGAGTCTTTCGGCCTTGGAGTGCGGGTAATTGTCGATGGGGCGTGGGGGTTTGCAGCCACGGATTGCATGACTCGCAAGGGCATAGAAAAGGTTGTAATTAGAGCTGTCGCCATCGCTCGTGCCAGTTCCCTTGCAAAGAAGTCGGATGTGGTTCTTGCTCCAGAACGAAATATTATTGATACCTGGGTGGGATTTGCAGAAATCGACCCTTTCAAAATCCCTATCGGTCAATCATTGGATCTACTTCTAAAGGCTGATGCCGAAATGCGCCGTGTAAAAGGTGTGACGCTGGCAGAAGCCTCCATGAATTTTCTCTTTACGGATCAACTTTTTCTGTCAAGCATAGGTTCGGAAATAAGACAGAGAAAAACACAAAGCGGTGCAGGAATTGTTGCGGTATCTTTTTCTGGTGATGAAATCCAAAAGAGATCTTATCCAAATTCTTTTGGGGGACAGCACCAGATCCGGGGCTATGAATTGGTGCAAGAAATTGACCTTGTGGGCCACGCTGGGCGCGTCGGTGAACAAGCAGTGGCTTTGCACAAGGCCGAATTATGTCCCACTGGGACGAAGGACGTGATTCTCGACGGATCGCAATTGGGCCTACAGATTCATGAGTCAGTTGGTCATCCCATTGAGCTGGACCGAGTTTTAGGGATGGAGGCTAATTTTGCTGGGGGAAGTTTTCTTAGGGTGGATCAACTTGACAAGCTCCAGTATGGCTCAGAGGTGGTGAATATTGTGGCTGATGCTACGGTGGCCCACGGGCCAGGGTTAGGTACGTTCGGTTATGATGACGAAGGGGTCCCTGCGCAGTCCACGAAAATCATTGAGCACGGCGTATTCTGTGGGTACATTACCTCACGAGAAACAGCTCCTGTCGTAGGCAAAATGCGCTCGAGTGGGGCCATGAGAGCTGAAAGCTGGAATCGTATTCCTCTCATTCGCATGACCAACATAAGTCTGCTTCCGGGTACATGGAAGTGGGAAGAGCTCTTGGCCTCGACTGATGATGGAATTTACATGGAAACTAATCGGAGTTGGTCGATTGATGATAAGCGGTATAACTTTCAGTTTGGAACAGAAATCGCTTGGGAAGTTAAGGGTGGCAAGAAAGGAAAGATGCTCAAAAATCCAAGTTACGGTGGAATTACCACTAATTTCTGGAACGCCTGTGACGCCGTTTGTGACCGATCGTCGTGGGTTTTATGGGGGACCCCTAACTGTGGCAAAGGTCAGCCTATGCAGACTATGGGCACCGGACATGGTGCTTCACCGTCGCGCTTCCGGAAGATACAGGTAACCTCTTTTTCTGGGGATGCCTAACTAGGTTTTTTCCGTATCTCCGTGGTCCAGAACCCCCCTATCCTTCGGAGACTTTTTGAATACGGAACACTCTCTGGGTTGGCACATAGGAATTCTTCATCTAAAAGTGTCTTCTGGTTGCAGTAAGGGCTCTTTTCACGTATAACTTCTCGCCATGTTATCGGTATTTCTCCCACGTAAGGTATTTGATGTCCTCTGAAACAGGTTCTAGTTCCGTGCTTGAATTTGACCGGGTAAGCTTTCGAGTCCCCGACGGAAGCGAGCTCCTCTCAGAA
>CAZSDV010000009.1:285-24018 GCA_964605715.1 uncultured Acidobacteriota bacterium | reverse complement strand
AACTAAAGCTCTCAGTTTTCCGAGGAGAGAGACTGATGCTATTGGGCCGCAGTGGGTCTGGTAAGACGACCACTCTTAGACTCATTAATCGGTTGCTTGACCCGAGTGAAGGAGAGGTGCGCGTTGAAGGGCTTGCGACAACTGATTGGGACATAACTCGTCTTCGGCGTAGCATTGGTTATGTGATTCAGGAGATAGGACTTTTTCCACATCTCAATGTAGAACGGAACATAGGCATGGTCCCAACTCTAGAGAATTGGGACCGAGGGAGGGTAAATCGACGCGTGAAGGAGTTGCTTGATATGGTTGGACTTGCTCCTGGAAAATTTGCATGTAGGTTTCCACACGAGCTCTCCGGAGGACAAAAGCAGCGGGTAGGTGTAGCTCGAGCCTTAGCTATTGATCCCCCAATCCTCTTGTTAGATGAGCCCTTTGGTGCGCTTGACCCGATTACTAGAGTCGAGATGCAAAAACAATTTGAGAAATTACAGCGACACTTACGAAAGACGGTAGTCTTTGTGACTCACGACATTCAAGAAGCATTCCGGCTTGGTTCCCGTGTTGCTTTGCTCGATAGGGGACGCCTGGTCGCAAGCTGCGCCCCGGAGGAGCTGAGAGATGTGAGGCATCCAGAAGCTGAGAATTTTCTGAGTTTACTAAATGCCCAATAAGGAAACCTGTAAAGGTTGATTGATCGCTTATGGAACTAGCTCAATTTTTCCTGGAGAGGAGAAGTGAGATACTCCTCCTCTCAGGTCAGCATCTTATTCTGGTTCTGGCTTCCACATTGCTAGCAGTTCTAATCGCTGTTCCCCTGGGTATTTTGGCAACACGGTGGAGGTACCTGGGGCGATGGATCCTTGGTCTCGTTAATGTGGTTCAAACGATACCAAGTCTTGCCTTGATTGGTTTTCTCCTCCCACTCCCGATTTTGGGTGGAATTGGTGCTCGCACGGCGATGGTGGTACTTGTTTTTTACGCGCTTCTCCCAATTGTTCGCAACACATACACAGGAATTAGCGGTGTTGACCCGGCCATCCGGCAGGCCGCACTAGGGATGGGACTTACCGATCGCCAGCTTCTCGTGCATGTTGAGTTACCTTTAGCTTTGCCTGTTATTTTTTCTGGCCTTCGCGTGGCAACAGTGGTAGCAGTAGGGGTGGCCACGGTGGCTGCTTATATTGGGGCCGGTGGCTTGGGCAGTCTGATTTTCCGCGGTATCAATATGTTAGATAACAGGTTGATATTGGCCGGAGCCATACCGGCAGCCCTGATGGCCTTGGGGGCAGACTGGGTCCTAGGTCGGGTGGAACACCACCTAAAACCTGCGGGATTCCGAGTAGATAGACAATCTTCATGAACCGCTGTTTATTGATTGCGTTGTTGCTTGTGGCAACTCTTGCCTGTTCCGTTGGGCGGGAAGGACTAGTTATTGGCTCAAAGAATTTCAGTGAACAGATTATCCTGGCTGAGATCATGGCGCAGCAAATCGAACGCCACACAGATATTCTAATCGAGAGGCGAACGAATTTGGGCGGAACGATCGTATGCCATAAGGCACTCATAGCTGGGCAGATAGATCTTTATCCTGAATACACGGGGACATCTTTCGCCGTTGTGTTAAGGGAGGAAACAATTTCCGAGCCCCATGTCGTTTATGAGCGAGTTAAGACTGAATATGATATGCGGTTTCATGTTGCAGTTGGGCAGCCTTTTGGATTCGAGAACACTTACGCACTTTTAATTCGAGGTGAAGACGCTGCCAGGCTCGAAGTCAAGACCCTCTCGGATATTGTCCCGCATAGCGGATCCTGGCAAGCAGGAGTTGGGCATGAGTTTATCGAACGTGCTGACGGCTACTCAGGTTTGATTGAGGCCTATGGTTTTCGATTCGGTGCTCCTCCGCTTGCCATGGATTTAAATCTTGTCTACCGGGCAATTGAAGAAGGGAAGGTAGATATTATTGTTGGGAACTCGACGGACGCGCGAATCGTCTTATTGGGTCTGGCTCCGTTAACCGACGATCGTGGGTATGTTCCGCCCTACGAGGCAGTTCCTTTAGTGCGAAAAGAGGCGTTGGTCCGTTATCCTGAAGTAGCATTGGTCTTGGCAGACCTTGCGGGCACGATTACGACGGATGAAATAAGACGGATGAATTACCGAGTTGATGTGGAGCGTTCCGATCCTGCGCAAGTGGCAAAAGAGTTTCTTGATGGGTTGAAAGCGGCCAAGGAATTTAGTGCCTACACTAATTGATCAAGTAACAAATCATTTCAGTAGAATTTCCATTTTCCTCAATGTATTAAGGAGCTAAACCATGAGCAATAACCGGAGAAATTTTTTATCCAAAGGTGGCAGGTCCGCACTGACGGTAGGAATTTTAGGTATGGGAGCAGGTGCGGCCTTTGGGAGGGCTGACATCACTACTCAGCTTTCCAAGGCAGCCAAACCTACGAAGCAGGTGATCAGCGGATCGGGAAAGCGCACCAACCTCCCTTTTTCACCTGCCATTCTTTTTGGCAACCTACTTTTCATTTCGGGGCAGATGGCTATTGATCCAGAGACGCGACGAGTGGTGGAAGGAGGAATCGGAGCTGAAACCCGTTACATCTTAGAGAACTTCAGAAAATTGCTCGAGTCCACGGGTTCCTCCCTTGCCCAGGTTCTCAAATGTACTGTGTTTCTCTCGAGCGCCGCAGATTTTCAGGCAATGAATGAGGTGTACCGGACATTCTTTCCTGTGGATCCTCCGGCGCGCTCGACAATTGCCGCTGGGGAACTAGTAGTTCCTGGTGGCCATGTAGAAATTGAGTGCTTTGCCTGTGTTGATTAAGGATGGGTGGTTCTTTTCCTTGCGGTTCTGGTGGTACGGGGTGTTTCTCATATTCGGAAATACCCCGTACTGGCCTGCTATTGCCTTGGAAAATGATTAGTTTGTAGTGCTAAAGGGTGCCTCGAGGCGAAATTTCCCCCAGTTCAGGAGAAGCTTCCCCTTCTTTCCATTGCTTTCCAATGAGATCGTCACCCTATCTACCATTTCTTCAGTGTCAGCAAGCATTCCTTTTACCTCTGCGATTTTGTCCGATTCCTGAAATTCAAATACAGACTCTTTGGAAAAAATCAGATTCCAGCTCCTTTTGCCTGTGAATTGTGCGATAAGAATGTGCTTGCCCTTGGGAACTATTGTACCTCCTACCCTTAGCGGGATATCAGTAGTGAGGGTTGTAGCTCCATCCGCACCCATACGCCAATTGGTTCCTGGTTGAATCATATCCAGAAGACTTCGTCCGCTCAGGGGTGGACGCCCATAGCTTACCTTGAGATTTCCTTCACCCAGTTTAAGGCTTGCCTCTCCGCGAGGGTTGACCTGGGCAAAGGCAGTAACGGTTGAAGCTGCCACTATCAACGCAGAAATAAAAAATAGACTTAAAGTTTTTGGGGACATTTTTCTCCTCCTGTACTCTGAATTTTAGAAAGAATTTCACTAAAAAGTAATTAGTTAACCCGTAAGGGCTTTCACATCTTCCTCCAGCCGGTCCAATTTTTGGTAGCCAACGTAGTGTTGGACGATGGTGCCGTTTTTATCAACTAAGAACATAGTTGGGAAAATAGCAATACCTCCGTAGTTTTGATCCATTGCGGCGTTCCAGCGGAACATAGGAAAATTGATTTTTTGTTTACGACTGTAACGATGAATGACTTCATCTTCGAAGCCGAGTTGAAGATACCGATCGGCATTTGCCGCGACAACTGTAAAGCCCTTCTTGCTGAATTTATCATGGAGCTTTACTAATTCTGGGGTGGTGGCCATGCAAGGGGGGCAGCCTGTAAACCATACATAAAGTAAGAAGGAGTGACCCTCAAAATCAGCTAACTCTATCCTATCTCCATTGAGCTTTTCAAGGTCAAGGGTGGCGGTCTGTCCTTCCCATCCCGCCAGGCGGCGCTTCAGAGGTGAGGAAAATCGGCGATCAGCTCTCACTTTTTCAGCATCAATATTGATGATCTCGCGGGAATTCGTGTCTCTTTCTATGAAGTCAGGAACTCTAGGATCAGCTTCCATCACGCTTAGTAAGATTTCTGCGGAGGCCGGACCTTCTAGGGCGAACTGAGAGGCAACCTCCTCCAGTGTTGGATAGCGGTTCAGTTTCTCTTTGTAATCTAGCAAAAATAAGGGAATACGGAAGAAAGCCCGATATAATTTATCAAGCACTTTTCGCTCTTCAGGTTTGGTGAATACCTTCTCGTAGAGATTGGTTACGAGTAGTTTTTGACCTGAACTCAAGTTTTGACGAATGTGACCTAAAATTTCCCCTTCAATTGTTTTTTCTGCAGGCAACGGAAACAGTACCCCTGCAACAAAAATTATTACCAGCATGGGCGCAGAAACTCTAAATATCCTGGTCAATTTTGACATCGGCATGTCTCTGAAAAAGTTTTTTACAACCAGAAGTAAGTTATCACATTCTGTCACTAAGCTGAAGGAATCAAGATCAACCAAGCTTTCTCTGCATTCCTAAAAAGCGGAAGCATATTGCCATATTTTGATCCGCAAATTTAAGGCTCTAGTCCGAGAAATGTATTGAGTGGAACTGGAGTGAAAGTTCCAGATATTGCGTGAGGAAGCTCCATCCATGATCTCCGGGTCGAATAGCATATTCGTGATCAAAGCCGTTCGCTTTCAGGATACGGTGCAATTCGCGTGCACCTTCATCAAATCCGTAGCGGTCTTGCTCTCCGCAGTCGAAGTACAGTTTTAGCTCCGAGAATTTCTCTGGCCTCCTTGCGAGAAATAGTGGATCATTTTTCCGCCAATAACTCCAGTCGAGTGGTGATCCGAACGCACCCTCAAGCGCCTTCATCCTCCAGTTTTTTCCGCTAATTCCTTGGTCCTTTTCCTTTTCGCGGCCAGTGAGATTGCTATTTTCTTTCTGATTTTTTTTCCTCTTAAGGGGATGGGCAGCAAATGTGCGTGCTCGCTCTGCGGGCCTAGTTACCAGTACAGGGCTGTGGGCGCTTACGGCTCCGAAAAGATGTGGATATTTCATTCCTAAATGCAGCGCACCATATCCTCCCATCGATGTTCCACTCACAGCACGATAATTTGCGTCTTTCAGAGTCCGGTACCTCTGGTCAATCCATGGAATAAACTCTCGAATGAAAAAGTCTTCGTAGTTCACATCACCGTTGCGAGAATTAACATAGAAGCTTCTCTTCCCTTCAGGGAGAACTAGCACAAATTCTCTCAGTTTTCCCCCTTGCCTCTGTTTCTCAAGGATTGCCTCGCCACCGCGCTCCTTCCAGCTGATGGGTTCCTCGAAAAGGCCGTGCAGGAAATAGAGCACTGGGTACCGCCGCGTTGAGTTTTTGTAGCCAGGAGGCAGAGATACACAGTAAGATACATCACGGCCAAGGATTTTGCTTGAAACTGAAAAGCATTCGACAGCCCCTATTGCAACCTGTGGCGAAATGAACAACAGAAATAAAACGCCAACTGGGCCTATTCTGTGTTTTGGCTGTTTGATAAAGGAAGATTGCATTTGAACTGTTAGTTTTTCCAAGCGCTTAGTTAAGTTTCCTTAGGTATGCCTGCCTCCGTGAATTGAACAAAGGAGCTTACCCTCTCTCCCATACTGGGATGAGATTATCGTCTGTATCGAATGGTTGGGTGATTGTAGATTGGACTCTAGAATAGCCCTCTGGGAAAGAATCGTTGCTCAGAAGCGATTCAGAGGCATAAATATCGCTTAGTAATAAAGTATTTTTAATCCATGCGACACGGCTACCGCTCTTATTGTTGCCTCCCAGCACGTTTACGGCAAACCGAACAGCTTCTCCATCCGAAGGAAAGTGCATTGGTAAGGCAGCCATGGGTGGATTGAGTGCTGCCTGCGTATTGATATAGGTTTTCTTTAGGTCGATTTTATGAAAGCAACGTTCGTGTATAAGGTCAGCCATGCCAATTCCGAGGGCATTTCCTTCGCTTTCCGGGGTAATGTCTCGGAGGTAAATCAGTTTGATTTTAGGTGCCTCATTGGGTTTCAAGGGGACACCACGCCCGATTACTTTCGTATCAAACCCGGTGCCACTAATGTTCTTTCCTAGCTGGTCAACGATCAGTAGGTCAATATCACAGAACGGAAGTCGAGGAAGAAGCTTTCGAGCCAACACCAAAGCTTCCTCTTCACGTTTAACCAGATTGTTAGGTAGGGCGGAGCGGACGGCGCAGATTTTATGTTCTTCATTCTCAATCACGCCGAGGGCACAGAGAACCTTTCCGCTTGCAACTGAGTAACTCCCTATAGCCCGAATGGATTTTTCGTAGCCGTACTGGCGACAATAGCGGTGGCATGTCCGTGCACCTTGTACCTTGCCGAGGCCGATTGCCAACATCTTAAGCCAGCCGCTCTCAGTTCGTCCGCTGAAGTCTGTATGTGTTTTGATACGATTAAAGACCACCACCCCGTCCGACTCATAAGCCAGTTGGTCCATAAAGACGTCGAATCCTTCGGGTGTATTTCCAAGGTGGACGACATTCATCTGAGACCGTACGGGGATCCCTATTTCTTTTTCGGTGATTCCGTATTCAGCCAGCACTTTCTGTTGGCCGGCGGGCGTAGCCCCACCGTGACTTCCCATAGAAGGAACAATGAAGGGTCGTGCTCCGGATGCTTTCAACCACTCCCCAACGGCCCGAACTAGCAGGGGGAGATTTGCAATCCCGCGGCTACCGACAGTTAGAGCGATATTTTTTCCTTGGAGTTTCTCCTGGTCTATTTTCGAGTCCGATAAAGCTTCCTGGACTGCTTGTCCTAGGTTGGATAACGCAGCCATTGCTGGCATCGTTCGCTTTAGATGGTGGAATGGGGGCAGAGGATTCAATGAGTTCATAATAATCACCTCAAGGGATTCAAGCTTCACGCATGCGAGGGGTTCCGTCAAGCTTGTTTCCGAATCGAGTTACCAATAGGTGCTTGGAGAAGAAAAATAGTTTGGCCTACTCTCGGCATCCACTACATCGGCAGGACTGCTCCTGTAAAAATCTAAGGATACTGTTATTAGCCGATTAACCGCACTAATTTTGGTAGTTTCTTTGAGCCTTTCTGGCAAGTTTTCGGTATCTGGAAGTCCTATTTTGTTGGATCTGCCGGGAGACCAGCCGCGCGCAGGAGTGAGAGAACTTCAGCCCCATTCATCCGAGTTGCGTCAAACTCAACCAAAATCTCCTGTTTATCCACGAGCAACTTCTGGATACCGTAAACCGTAGATAAGCAATTAAGGGCTTCGATTTCCGAATGCTTAAGTGTGCGCTGGAGTTTAATGCGTTTCTCAACAGCAGTCATAGTTCCTTCGATTCTCACTTGGATTCTAGCTAGAGATTGCTCTTGATGAGGATAACTGTTTCTATCCGGGTTTGCACTTACTATCAAAACGTACCGCTTATGGTTTTTTGGCTAAGGAATTCAGATAGTCTCGGATGGAAGGTTCGTCCCAATTAATAGAGCCAATAAATTTTTTACGGACCAACCCTTGGGGGCCAATGATGTAGGATTCAGGATATTTATATGTGCCATAAAGCACTGCTACTTGCCTTTGCGGGTCCTTGGCAATTGGCAGGGTTAGTTCATGTTTGGCAACGAAATCTTGAAGGGCAGGAAGGTCCTGATCTACGCTTACCGTTATCACTTCCCAATTGCCTTTTATTCTCTCCTGGAAGAGTCGTTGGAGACTAGGCATTTCCTCAACGCAGGGGGGACACCACGTGGCCCAAAAATTCAGCACTACCAACCTCCCTTCGAATTGGGAAAGTTCAAGGGGCCTTCCTGTAATCATGGGCAGTGAAAAGTGAGGGGCCTTCTCACCAACTTCAAGTGGGCGGTAGAGATCCTCAGTTATCCCGTAATAGAGTAGTCCTGCCAGAGGGACTAGAAATGCTGCCGTTTTGAGTAGGCTCGCTTTAACCATGATGATTCCATTATAATAAGATTTAGT
This sequence comes from uncultured Acidobacteriota bacterium, assembly GCA_964605715.1. Taxonomy (GTDB): domain Bacteria; phylum Acidobacteriota; class Terriglobia; order UBA7540; family JAPUME01; genus JAPUME01. Next base: position 16,026 of record CAZSDV010000009.1, on the reverse strand, counting down.
CCTAAGTTGGAAGACTCTACCACAAGCAGGCGTTTTGTTCCTGATATGGTTTCGGTGGAATGTTTTCCCGGAGGTAGATGTGCGATCAGGAAAAGTCTCTATTATTATCCCCTCTCGGGATGAGGAGGTTAATCTTGAGGGGGTGCTCCGTTCACTGGTATCCCAGGAAGGCTGGTCTGAGATCATTGTAGTCAATGATCATTCAGAAGATCGGAGCACGGAGATTCTTGAGCGCCTCCGGGGCGAGATCCCCGATCTCATTGTTCTAAATGCTCCGGAATTGCCTGCTGGTTGGGTGGGAAAGAATCATGCCCTGCATTGGGGGGCAGCCCAAGCGAGGAGTGAGGTTTTGCTGTTTACTGATGCTGACACCCGCCATGCGCCTGGGAGCTTGGCCAGAAGCCTTGAGGAAATGGAGAGAAATTCAGTCGACCTCTACTCTCTTTCTCCGGCGCAGTCCACTCTAACTTTTTGGGAAAGGGTAATAGTTCCTTTTCTCTACGTTCAGCTGTCCAAGCGATTCCGTTTTGCAGATGTCCAGAATCCGAAGAATGATCAGGCAGCAGCCAACGGTCAGTTCCTGATGATTTGCCGCTCAGTCTACGAGAGCTTGGGCGGACACAGGGCTATCCGAGGAGAGATATTGGAGGATGTTACACTTGCACGACGGGCCAAACAGGCTGGTTTTTGCCTACACTTTGCTTCGGGCCAAAATCGTGTATCGACTCGGATGTACCATTCTTTTCAGGAAATTCGAGAGGGATTGAAAAAGAATTTATGCCTCCTTTGGGGAGGGACTCCGTCCGCAGCAGCGATAGGTTGCTTGCGGGTATTCATCGTTAATTTAGGTCCGACTATGGCATTTTTTACCTTGTGGGTGTCTTTTCTGATGGACTTAGGGAATACCTTGGTATTAGCTTCCATTCCAGGTTTTTTCCTGTTGGCTTGCTTGAGCCAGTGGCGTTATAAGGCGTTACTATGTGAACTAGATTTTTCGAGCTCACTTGCTGTTTACCAACAGCTGGGTGCTCTGTTTTTTCTTCTGTTTCTTGGAAGCTCCGCCTGGGCCCACTTCAGAGGAAATGAAATACACTGGAAAGGTCGGAGTTATCCGGGTTCGAGGTTTTAAATGGTTTATCTTACCCGCAAGGCTGAATTTTCCGCTTCACATTTCTACCATAACCCAGAAATGACCGCTGAGGAAAACCAGCGCCTTTTTGGCAAATGCAACAATCCTAATGGACACGGCCATAATTATGTTGTCGAGCTAACGATTGCGGGTGAGGTGGATGAGAAAAGCGGCATGGTAATGGATCTAAAAGACCTGAAGGCGCTGCTGGAGCAGGAAGTCTTAGAACCCTTTGATCATAAGTTTCTGAACAAGGAGGTCCACGCTTTCGATCAGAAGATCCCAACAACAGAAAACATAGCATTGGAGATTTGGAATCGCTTGGAGGGCAAGCTTTCGGTTGGGAAACTTCATCGAGTTCGACTTTATGAAACTCCAGATCTTTTTGTGGATTACTTCGGGGAATGAAAGTTTATCTAACACGTCGATATCGATTCTCCGCCTCTCATCGCCTTCATAATGAGGCATTGAGTAGTGAGGAAAATATAGCGCTCTACAAAAAGTGCAATAATCCCAATGGACATGGCCACAACTATACGGTGGAAGTAACTGTGGCTGGACCACTGGATCCGAAAACTGGTATGGTGATCGATCTTGGTAGACTAGACCACTGGGTAAGGAAGGAAGTTGTAGACCGTTTTGACCACACTCATCTCAATGAAGATGTGGAAAATTTTCGATCTACAGTGCCTACTACAGAAAATCTCTGCAGGGAAGTCTACCGACTTTTAAAAATCCGGATGGAGAAGGACTGTCCTCACAAGAATGTTACATTGACACGGATCCGAATGGAGGAAACCTACGCCAATTCTTTTGAGTATGTTGAATGAACTTTGACGGCTGTTAAGATTATTAGCACTAGGCTTGATTGGAGCTGCAATTATGAGTACGGAAAATCTTTCGGAAACTTTTTTATCAACCGAGAAAAATGATGGACAACTGGAAAGCCTTGCTCGAAATCTGCTGGTAGAACTTGGCGAAGACCCGACTAGGGAGGGCTTGGAGCGGACTCCTAGGCGCATTGCCGAATCACTCCGCTTCCTCACAAAAGGCTACCAGGAAGATCCTGACCAAGTGTTAAATGGAGCTCTCTACGATGTTACTCACGATGAAATGGTTATCGTCCGGGACATTGAAGTTTTCAGCCTCTGCGAACACCATCTACTTCCATTTTTTGGAAAATGCCACGTGGCCTATATACCAACCAGGAAGGTGATCGGACTTAGCAAGATCGCACGACTTGTGGATGTTTTCGCGCGACGGCTGCAGGTGCAGGAGCGACTTACAAATCAGTTAGCCCAGGTGCTGATGGAGAAAATCAATCCGCTTGGTGTAGGCGTGATCATAGAGGCTCGTCATCTTTGCATGGTTATGCGGGGCGTGCAGAAACAGAATTCCGTGGCCGTTACTTCTGCCATGATGGGCGTGTTTCGGGACAAGAAACAAACCCGTGATGAGTTTCTCTCTTTGGTTCGAAAGATCGGTTAGCTAGGTCTAGAAGGAACATAACTTTCAAAAAATTCCGCAGGTCAGTTTATGGGAAAATTAGAAGGCAAGGTTGCTCTGGTTACGGGAGCGAGTCGGGGGATTGGCTGCGCGATTGCCCGTGCTCTCTTTGATGAAGGTGCCCATACCTACTTGGTTTCCCGGCGGCACAAGGCCGTCCGGAAGCTTGCAGCAGCTTGGAACAAATCAGGCATTAGAGCTGAAGGTCTTTCAGCAGACGTTACTCGGGAGCGCGAGGTCAATGAGCTTATTGTGCGTGTCAAGAAGCGCTCCGGTCGGCTTGATATTCTCATCAATAATGCTGGTGTTTTGACCTACAAACCATTTAGGAAAACCACATTTAAAGATTGGCAAAGCAATATCGGTAGTAATCTCACGGGGATCTTCTTGTGTACTCGTGCATCTCTACCCCTGATGAAACGGAGGCGCGATCCTCACATTGTGAATATTATCTCTATTGCTGGAATAGAAGCTTATGAGAATTGTTCGGCCTATTGCGCCTCAAAGTTCGGCGCTTTGGGATTGAGCCGGGTATTAGCAGAGGAGCTACGCTCTTTAGGCATTCGGGTGACGGCAATTCTCCCAGGTCCAGTGAGAACAAAAATGATTCAGAAGCTTCCATTTGCTGTTGAGAAGGGCCAGATTCTTGAACCGGAAGACGTTGCCCGGACTGTAATTGAAGCGCTCACCCAGCGCTCACGAGCCAGCCTTGAAGAGGTCGTACTCCGTCCTGCTCGAGGTTCCCTATAATAGGAGCGAGACATGCGATCAAGTAGAATTGCGATACTGGTTCGATTCGGCCTGGCCGTACTGCTGGTGACCATCGCTGTCCTCCCTAGCCAGCTGCATGCAGCTGGAGGCGATCCGAGCGATACGAAACCAAGTGTCACGCTGGCGAACGGCTATAAGATCTCGGTGAGGCGGCGGGTGGAAGTGGCTGTTGACCCGACACGCAACTTCCACGGTCCTTCTGTCGTTCGAGCCTCCAATGGCGAACTGATTCTCACCCACCAGGACTCTATACACCATTCTTGGGGTGATGTCTTTGTGCACCAATGGCGTAGCATGGATGGCGGATTCACTTGGCAGGATGAGGGCCCGGCCGCCGACTGGCGCGACAAGAAGATGGATGCCCGGCACGCTGAGCTTGGCCGGACGTCGGATGGCCGCTTGGTCATGATCGTACAGTTGCTAAAGTCGATCCAGGCACGAGAGGAATACAAAGGAAACCTTGGGGTACTCAACAACGTATGGTACACCAGCCGCGACAACGGCAAGACCTGGCAATACCACGGTCAAGTTGATCCGACTCATGAGCACGCGGTACTGATCGGGCGCAACCTGCTCACCCACAAGGGGCTCACGTACTTCGCTGCCTGGTCGCGCCATCAAGGCAATGCCCTATATGTCAGCACCGACAACGTACGCTCCTGGCGGCGGCGGAGCGTGATCTTTCCCACCACCTATCCGGACTTTAATGGGCTGTCGAAGGGAGGCCCACCCTTCTATCCGGGTGTTGAGTTTCTGAATGATGGCACGTTGCTGGCCATCTCCTACCACACTCCGCCTAAGAACGCCTGCTATATCCGCACGAGCCAAGATCAAGGTCACACCTGGGGCCCCGTCAACAAGCGTTCCGAACTGGACGTATGGGCACCTCGTCTGAGCAAAATTGCGGATGGCGTGCTGATGGTGACGGGCCGCAGCATCAAGGAACATGCAACGGTCGCGATTTTTTCTACCGACGACGGGCGCACCTGGGGGGATCAACTCATCCTCAATAGACCGAAGTTCCCCGGAAACTATGCCTACACGGATTCCATCCGATTCGATGAGAACAGGTTCTGGGTTTTTACCAGCACCCCCCTGCGGGCAGCCAAAACAACAATGGATATTAGCAAAGACTTTGGCGGAGGTTACGGCGATGTACTGGGAGTTCTGCTTCAAATCCAAAAGCCTGCTAAGAAGAAAAAATGAATGGAATCTAAAAGACCTTAGGGAAAAATGCCTTGTCATTACCTGAGTTAGTCACGAGGGAATTGACATTACCGGGATTTCTTGTACCAGGTAAAATGAGAGAGAATTCACCTGAGAAGAAGACCCGATCATGTTGACGAATAAGTATAAGCCGGAACAGGCAGTAAGCATCTTCCGGCTATTTTTTCTTGGTAGGTTCTCCTTGCAAAGACCAGCTGTGGCCCTGCTGAAGGACAAGCCTACCTCTTGGTCAGATTAGTAGGCATGGTATTCAGAAGAGTAATCAAGGCACATCATTCCAGCGAGCTGCGAATTTCTGGGGGTCCGCAGCCAACTGCTTTGCTTCTGGAAGGAGCTCCAGAGCTCGCTTGACCATAAAGAGAACTAAATAACTGCTGCTTGATACGTATTTTTAAAAATTCTTGGTTTTGCTCCCAATCTTTAGAAGTGAATTGGAATTCCTGAGAAACCAGAAATTCTCGGAACTCTTCCAGAATCGATTCGGTTACCTTAAAATTCCCCCCTAAATTTTCATGGGTATTTCGAAGCCGCTCTCCGAAGTCAAGAAGGAGATAACGAATGACCAATCTAGTCTGGAACTGGTTTTGCTCCGAGTCTTTGAACTCCAGGTCAGGATTAACGCCACCACCCCCGAATACTCGGCGGCCGCCATCGGTAAACTTTATTTCATCGCGAGGGGGCGTGAAGTTTTTACAGTGCCCGAAATAGTCGTAGAGAGAAACATTGGAGTAGTCCCTCTGAATTAGGCGGCCGCTAGGGGTGTAATAACGTGCTGTTGTGAGAGCTAAGCCTGCCACTTCACTTAAAGGGTAAACGGTTTGCACTAACCCCTTTCCAAAGCTTGATTCACCTACAATCAAGGCCCGATCGTGATCTTGGACTGCACCGGCGACAATCTCCGCCGCACTGGCGGTCATGCAGCCGACCAGGACGACCATGGGGTATTCGCGCCCGCCATTACCTTTCTTGGCAACGTATCTTGTTGAGCGTGAATTGCGCCCCTTGTGATAGACAATAAGCTGGTTTCTCCGAAGGAAAAGATCGGAGACTTCTACAGCTTGGGTAAGTAGGCCACCATTGTTTCGACGCAGGTCCAGAATTAGCCCTTCGAGTTTTTCTTCACCGAATTCCTTTAGGGCGCTACGGATTTCTTTAGCAGTGGTTTCGCTGAAGCTACCTAGTTCAATAAACCCGATGTTCGGTTGAATTTCGCGAGCCAGTTTCACGCTAGAGTGAGGAATTTCTCCGCGAGTAATTGTAAAATCCAGAGGTTCAGAAGCCGTTTTACGAGCTACGCTTACTCGGACCACACTTCCCTTAGGTCCCTTCAGGCGGTCCGCCACCTCAGTACCGTTTAGCCCATCGGTGGATTTTCCATCCACCTTCATAATCAGGTCGCCGGGCCGAAGTCCAACGAGCCTGGCTGGGGAGCCAGGAAAAGGTGCAATTACCATTGTTCTACCATTTCGAGAACCAATGGTCATACCCAAGCCCTGATATTTCCCTTGCTGGTCTTCACGAAGCTTAGCAAAGGTGCGGGCATCAAAAAACTGGGAGTGCGGATCGAGCGTCCGCAGCATATTAGGAATCGCCCCATGCAGGATGGTGCGGTCGGGGTCAATTAGGTTGGAGTAATGTTTTTCGACGGCACTGAATACTTTGGTGAAAGTGTCAACCGCTTCCTGAAGATCCTTGTCTCCTTGATCGGCACTTAAGGTTTCTACTTGGGTACCGAGTGCTCCGCCAAGCAGTGCACACAAAGCCACGGTCAGGAACGAGATCCACAATCCACGCTTGTTGTTTGCCATGGGGAACAATGACACGCCTCGCCGAAATTATAGCATAACCTGGATGACCTCAAAAGTGACGTTGCCGATCCTCAAGGGGAACTTTCAAGTATATTTGGGTGTGTTCTGGCTGGCTGGTGGGCATTAGAAATTCAGGAATTGTTCGAACTGAACCTGGAAAATTATTGAGGCTCGAGGGGCATTCTCATTCAATCCAATGGGAACTGCAATGCCGATTTCAATGAATTTTTTTGATGCTGAAATGAATCCGTAGCGGATTCCAGGAGAGAGGATAGCAGCCACCGAACTATTCTTTATTGCTCCCAAGGATGCTGCCGTTACTTCCTCTCCTCGCTCAATGCCTATCTCTAGGAAGGCATGGATATCATGATTTGCACCGCGACTTGGTTTCTCAAGGGCACGGATACCTAGCGCAGTGCCGTGCGAGAGGTAGTTTAAAGTGAAATCGCCCGTGAGACCTGGAATAGATACAGAAGGAGTTACTCCATAATTAAGAGAGCTATAGACGAAGAACGGGCCACCCCAATCTTTGGCGGCGGAAACATCCCAGGCAAAACCAAAAGAATCAAACCCTGTACCCTGAAGGATGTTTCCTGATGGAAATATAATCTGCGGACCTAGAGTTAGGGTAATTGGAGAGCTTTCCTCGTTGAGGAGTCGGTAGCGGATTCCTAGCATTGTATCTGAGAGGCCAAAATTTGAGCTAAGGGTGGTTCCTGATTTTTGTTCCCGCAGACCTGTGGCGGGAACCTCAAGATCCAGCTCTAGGTTTGGTGTCAATCCCCACTCCAAATTTAACATGGTGTCATAGAAGCGACGCTCAATGCCTGTCTTACTGGTACGCCAACCGAGTGCTCCGGGAACAATGATCTGAAGGGAGTTTTTGTCTTGGGTGTAGGGGCTACTGGCAACGAAGGCGTAATCGGGTTCCTCCGGCCCATTTTGAGCCTGAGCAGAAAAGGAAAGGAAGATCAAGCATGATGCGAGCAAGAGCGACCTGGAGGCCCATTTTTTTCTGTACGGAAGGGAAGAATCCAAGCCTCCATATACCATTTTTTCGCATATCTGGTTCATGTTTACGGGTATTTTTCTTTCCGCCTTTTACCTGAAAATAGACTTAAGCTAGCTTAAATTATAATTTAATCTTACATCATAAGTGTCGTCCCAAGAAAATACAAGATGGAACGGTTTAAGGTGAATACCTGCAGACACGTAGGTAGGAGATCTGGATTATAGGCCGTTCTTCTGAGGGAGCTGTTGCGGCGTCGGCATGAGCTTCGTATAATGGAGCAGGTGTATTTATGTTTAATCTTTTTCGAAGAAAAGGACGCCTGAAGAAGTTTTTCGTGGGTTTTATACTGGTGTTTATCAGCGCAGCTCTGGTTATTTCCTTAGCACCGCTGCCGTCGGCCAATACGGGTGCGACGCAACGGGGCACGTTGGCGGAATATAGGGGTGAAGAGGTAACGGTTCTCCACGTTCAGCGGGCCCTTGATGCGCAGTTTCGAGGAAGTCAGCTTGGCCGTAACCCGACCGCACGGGCACAGTTTGTTCCCAGGGTCCTCGATGAATTACTCTTTCGGTACGTGGGTGCTGATGAAGCTCGCCGACTTGGATTGACCGTTTCAAACGATGAATTGACTGCCTACTTACGGACTCTTCGCTGGCTCTATCCGGGAGGAAGCTTTATTGGAATAGACCAGTATGAGCAAATTGTCCAATCACAGTCACGGATGACCGTTCCAGAATTTGAAGCCCAAATGCGCGAATCTCTCCTGCTCGATAAGTTGCGTTGGGTTTTGAGTGATGGTCTTAAGGTGACTGACGTTGAAGTACAAGAAGAGTTTCATCGCCGCAATGATAGGGTGCAGATCAATTATGTTTTGTTTGATCCGAGCCGGTACTTACAGGCAGTGAAAATTGATGCGGCTCAATTGTCAGTCTATTTTTCGGAAAATCAAGAGAAGTATAGCGTTCCCGAACAACGACGGATTAATTATGTTCTTGTTGAGCCGGACCGTGTCCGAGCCGAGGCGGAGCTAACAGAAGGTGAAATCCGAAAATATTACAGGGGACGCCTCGATGAGTTTCGGGTGCAAGAGCGAGCCCAGGTTAGCCATATACTATTTCGCACGCTGGGTCAGTCCGAAGAGGAAGTAGCTATTGCAGAAAAGAAAGCAAGCGATGTCCTCAAGCAGGCGCGTACCGGCTCGGATTTTTCCAGGCTTGCCGAGAAGTATTCTGAGGATGCTACAGCTGAATCCGGCGGGGATCTGGGATGGATATATCGCGGCCAAACGGTCACAGAATTTGAGCAGGTAGCCTTCACGTTGAAGCCGGACACGGTTAGCGACCTGATCAAAACTACTTATGGGTTCCACATCTTGAAAGTGTCTGAAAGACAGAAAGCCCACCTAGAAAGCTTTGAACAGGTGCAGGATCGCCTTAGGCCCATCTTGGAGGAACAAAAACGGAATGCCCTATTAGGAGCTCTAGCTGGCCAAGTAGAGAGGGCGTTACGGGCGAAACCAACCACTTTCTCGGAGGTAGCAGCAGAACTTGGTTTGCAGGTGCACGAAACCCCGCTTTTCCGTTATGGCCAAGCCGTACCGGACCTAGGCACCGAAAGTAATGTACATGACCTTGTATTCCGTCTTTCGAAAGGAGAAGTGGGAACTGTTGTTTCAGTCCCGAAGGGAAGGGTGATTGTCCAGTTGATTGAGCGAGCAGAGGAACACCTACCTACCCTTGATCAAGTCCGACCACAAGTGGAACAAGACTATCGCGCTGAGCAGTCCGTAGTATTGGCGAGAGAGCGAGCAGAGGAACTAGCTGCTCGGGCTGAGAAGATGGGTAATTTTAAGAAGGCGGCTCGCGCTCTCCGACTGAAGTGGACACGGAGCGAATTGTTTACGCGCAATGAATATTTAGAGGACCTTGGTTCGGCTGCCTCGTTGGGACAGGTTTTTCTACTCAAAGAAGGCGAGTTCAGCAAGGCAGTTAAAGCGGGCGACAATACCACGGTGTTTGAGATTTCAAAGCGTCAGGCAGCCGATGAAGCGGGCCTGAATGAGCAGAAGGAAACCTTGAAGGAGGATTTGTCAGCTCGGAAGCGGTCTTTGGCTTACGAGCTGCATCGACAGAGCCTTTTGCGACAGCTTGAGATTGCCGGTGAGCTGGTTCGCTATCCTCAGGCAATAGCAACCCTCCTTTCCTCCTACCAGTAGCAGCTGGTTGAGCATAAATCATTTAAATGATGTTTTGCTTGCTGATGCTGGTCTTCGAGCTAGATTTTGCAATATTTTCGAAGTATTCCGAGGCAAGTGAAATGTAGGCCAATGCTTCAAGCTTAAACATAAAGGGTCAGTTCTGTAGTTGATTATGGTTGTTGCAGGACATTTCATCGAGTGATATCTCAATATTAGGGAGGCACTTATTAAGTGAGGAGAGCAAAAAAAATAGGTCTTATGTTGATACTCCTCCTCATTGGAGGGATTACGTTGCCAGCGGAAGAGGGCATGTTTTTGCCAAATCGCTTACCGGTTGAGGTTTTGCGAAGCCGCTATTCATTCAACGTTACGCCTTACTGGCGCCGGCTAATTCAACAGGCTTCCGTGCGGTTCCCCAACGGGTCAGGCTCGTTTGTCTCTTCGCGGGGCCTAGTTTTCACCAATCACCACATAGGACTGGATTGCGCAGAGAAATTAAGCAGTGAGGGACTAAACATTGTGGAAGATGGTTTCTATGCCTCAACCTGGGCCTTAGAAAAAAAGTGTCCTGATCTGGAGTTAAATGTGTTGGAGACTATCGAGCATGCAACTGAAAAGGTGGCAGCCTCGGTGACTTCTAAGATGGGCATGGAGGAAGCTAATCGTGCCCGCCGGGCCGTGATTAACACTCTAGAGAATGAGGAATCTGATCGAACGGGATTTAAATGTGAAATGGTTACGCTGTGGCACGGTGCGCAGTACGACCTCTACTGTTACAAGAGATATACGGACGTCCGGTTGGTATTTTTACCCGAGCTAAAGATTGCCCGCTTTGGCGGTGATCCGGATAACTTTGAGTTTCCGCGCTATGTCTTGGACGTAGCTTTTTTCCGTGCCTACAAAAATAATCAGCCTGTTAAACCAAGTGAATTTTTTCGCTGGCGGAGGACTCCGGTTCGGGAAAATGAGTTAGTTTTTGTAACTGGTCATCCGGGGCGAACGGAGCGGCTAGAGACAGTAGCGACAGTTAAGTTCCTGAGGGATACGGCTTATCCCCAACTGTTAAATATCCTGAGGCGCTTTGAGATTGCATTGCAGCAGTTCAGCACTGAAGGCGTAGAGGAAGCTCGTATCGCTGACAAGGAGCTATTTCGCATTCAGAACTCACGGAAAGCTTACATGGGTTTCCTTCAAAAGCTACAGGATCCCCGATTTATCCAAGCCAAGGAAGAGGCGGAAAAGAGCCTGCGGACAAGACTGGCAAGTCGCAAGGAACTTTACAACCGGTACGGTAGCGCTTGGGATGATATTGAAAGCGCTGAGCTTGGCCGTAACCTAAGCTACGACAAATGGAGGATGCTTGAGCGTGCCAACGGATTTTATTCCAACCTGTTCAATATGGCACGAGTGCTGTTGCGACTTACAATGGAGAAGGAAAAGCCAAATGCTGAACGGCTTCAAGGTTTTACTGATCAAAGCGTTCCCAGACTTGAACAGTTGCTTTTTTCTACTGCGCCTATTTACGAAAGCCTGGAAGTGGCAACCCTTTCAGAATCGCTGGAGCTTTTGGTGGAGACACTGGGGGCGGATAATGACCTAGTCCAGCAGATACTTGCTGGCAAAAGCCCTAGAGAGCAGGCCTACGAGCTAGTTCGAGACACTCGCCTGAAGGATATCGCTTTTCGCAGAGAGTTGGCTGCAGGGGGAATTCAAATGGTACGTGGCAGCAAGGATCCAATGATTGAACTAGCCATTACTGTTGATCCTGCGGCTCGTAATCTCAGGAAGATCGTCGAAGAATCGGATGAACTTAAACGGCAAGGTTCCGCCAAGCTTTTTCAGGCTATACGGGAGCTAGATGGGGTTACAGGATATCCAGATGCAACATTCACGTTGCGGATGACTTACGGTAAAGTCAAGGGTTACAGGGAGGTCGGTCGCAAAATTCCAGTTACCACCAACATTGGGGGTCTCTATAGGCGTTCAGAAGAACATGGAAACCTGCATCCTTGGAAACTTCCTGAAAGTTGGGTTGAGAGAAAGGGCCAGTTAAACCTGGAGACCCCTTTCAATTTTATCAGCACGAATGATATTACGGGTGGCAATTCAGGCAGCCCCGTAATTAGCCGCCAAGGGGAAGTTGTCGGGATCATTTTTGATTCCAATATCCAGGGATTAGGAAACGAATTTTCCTTTTCCGATGTCCAGGCCCGTGCCGTCTCGGTGAGTACTTCAGCTGTGGTGGAGTCATTAGAGAAAATTTACGATGCTGGTGCTTTGGCTAGAGAATTAGGGAATTAATCTACTAGAAGCATCCCCCTGGAAGCATTTCCCTGAAGTATCCCTAGAGGTTTAATGGAACGTTCCTTCCGAAAGGTGGCAGTGCTGGGTGCGGGAACCATGGGTTCGCGAATTGCTGCACACCTGGTCAATGCAGGTGTTCCTTGTTGTTTGTTGGATGTGGCTCCTTCTGAACTTTCCCTTCCTGAAGCCAAAAAAGGTCTCAGGCTCCTATCCCCCCAGGTTCGCAGCCGACCCGCTCATCAAGGAATCGAATTAGCCCTGAATTCTCGCCCCGAAGCATTTTTTGTACCGGATATGGCAAGACGGATTCGTATTGGGAATTTTGAGGATCATTTAGACTGGGTTAAGGATTGCGACTGGGTCATTGAAGCGGTGGCTGAGGACTGGAAAATCAAACGGACTTTGCTCAGTCGGATAGCAGCGCTGAGAACTCCTGGTACCATCATCAGCTCAAACACCTCCGGGTTGTCGCTTTCAAGCCTTGCTGAAGGCATGGACGAAGACTTTCAGCGCCACTGGCTCGGAACCCATTTTTTCAATCCCCCTCGGTATATGCGGCTCTTCGAGTTAATTCCCACGCGACATACCCTCCCTAGCGTGGTAGATGCCATCTCAGGGTTTGCCGACAAGGTCTTAGGAAAGGGCGTGGTTATAGCAAAAGATACTCCCAATTTTATTGCCAACCGAATTGGATCGTATGTTACTGGGAGTGTACTTAACATCATGGTTGAGCATGGTTACTCTATCGAAGAGATTGATACGCTTACGGGTCCGGTCATCGGTTTCCCGAAATCTGCAACATTTAGAATGCTAGACCTAGTAGGAGTCGACTTGGCTTTAGAGGTAGGACGCAACCTCTATAGTGCTGTCCTTGAAGATGAGCAACGGGAGATGTTTCAGCTTCCTTCGTTCGTTGAGAAAATGGTTGACCGGAAACTGCTCGGAGATAAGACGGGTTCAGGATTCTACAAAAAGATCAGGAATAAAGGGAGAAGTGAAATCCTAACTCTTGATCTTAAATCATTTGAGTATCGCCAACGCCAGAAACCCAAGCTACCCCACCTTGAAGCAATTGGTGGCATGGAGAACGTATCGCAAAGATTCAGTGAACTATTTAATTTACCTGACCGCACTGGTGAGTTTTATCGCACGATGTTTGGCAAGATTTTCCACTATACGGCAAGTTGCATACCGGAAATTTCTGATGACATCGTCTCTATTGATCGCTCTATGCGCTGGGGATTTGGTTGGGAGTGTGGAGTATTTGAATTGTTTGACGCGGCAGGGATCGAGAAGGTGGCCGATCAACTAGTGAAGCAGGCCAAGCCTATTCCAGCTCTTGTCGAAAGACTCCTTAGTAGTGGTAAAAAGATGTTCTATGAGCGAGCAAGGGGCCAGGTATCTTACTTTGATTTTAAGCAGGGTCAATATCAAGCCCTTGAAGTTAGCCCTGGTGTCATTTTCCTTTCTTCGCTCCACGCTAATGGAAAGCGCATCCGAAAGAACTCGGGGGCCAGCCTGGTGGATCTGGGGGACGGCATATTATGTCTCGAATTTCATTCCAAGATGAATATCATTGGAGCTGACACGATAGAGATGATCCAAGCCGGAATAAAATTTCTTTCGAAGGATTTCGATGCACTGGTTATTGGTAACGATGCCGCAAGCTTTTCTGCCGGCGCCAATCTCACACTTTTGTTGCTGTCTATCCAGGAGGAAGAGTGGGAAGAGATTGACGGAATGGTACGCACATTTCAGCACATAACCTCCTCGTTAAAGTACGCAACGAAACCAGTGGTGTGTGCACCGTTCGGGCTAACTTTGGGTGGAGGAATGGAAATAACGCTCCATTCAGCTCGGGTGCGTGCTGCAGGGGAGAGTTATATGGGGTTGGTTGAGGCCAGCGTGGGGCTTATTCCTGGGGGTGGCGGCGTCAAGGAGATGCTCCTGCGAGCTCTCGAAGGTCTTTCCTCCACCACAGATTCAGATCCGTTGGTGAACATCAGGAAAGTTTTTGAGACAATTGGAATGGCCAGGATTTCGACTAGCGGAGAGGATGCCCGACGCCTTGGATTTTTGCGTGCCGATGATTCTTACAGTTTAAATCGCGACCGACTACTGGCTGATGCGAAGCAAGAGGCGCTTTCGCTGGTTCGGGGGGGCTACCGGCCTCCACACCCTCCTAAAGAAATTCCCGTATTTGGCGAGCCCGTTTTTTCAGCATTAAAGCTAGGTCTTTTTATGATGCGACGAGCTGAGTACATTAGCGAATACGATGTTGTGGTCGGAACAAAACTCGCTGGAATTCTCTCTGGTGGATTGTTGACCGGAAAACGAGCGGTAAGCGAGGGGTATTTGCTTGATTTGGAACGGGAGGCATTCCTGAGCCTTTGCGGAGAACCCCGAACGGAGGCTCGTATTCTACACATGCTGAAAACCGGAAAACCCCTTAGAAATTAACCTTCAATCTTCAGGCAAGACAGAGCCCTTATTAAAGGGCATCTCTTTTGCACGTATCCTACTCAAGTGCTCCTATATGCTAAATCGCTACAGTTTTGGTATCCCAGCTAGAGAATAGAGTCATGAAAGATAATCTGGTGGAGTAGGTGTTTGACACCTTGCAATTTGTGAGGCTAGTCTTGTAATAATTTTTCAAAGGAGACTTGAAGCAGTAATGAAACTAACAATCCCTGGTTGTGTCCGATTGTTGATCGGATTAGGAATCCTAATTTCGTTATCTTCTTGTGGTCGGGAGTCTCGCCGAGTCATCGGTGTTGTCCCAAAATCTCAGGCCCACGTTTTCTGGATGGCTGTTCATGCCGGGGCCCTTACCGCCGCTAGCGAGTCTGGGTTCGAGGTTTACTGGAATGCGCCCTCCACGGAAACTGACTATGCTCGCCAGGTTGAGATTTTGGATGACATGATCAACCGACGAGTAGAAGCAATTTTACTGGCACCTAGTGATAGTGAGGCGCTGGTCCCAGTCATTAATCGCGTAAATGCGGCTGGAATTCCCTTGACTATCTTTGACTCTAGTGCGAACACAGAAAACTATCTTTCCTTTGTGGCTACAGATAATTATGGGGGAGGAGTTTTGGGAGCAAGAAGAATGGCTAAAATTCTCGAGGGTAAGGGGCGAGTGGCAATGATCGGAGTAACGGCGGGCAGTGCTTCTACGCTGGATCGCGAGGAAGGGTTTCGGGAAACGCTTGCTAGGGAATTTCCTGACCTGAATCTGGTTGCCTTCCAGTACGGAATGTCAGATCGGGCACGTTCCCTGGCCGTTGCGGCCGATATCCTTACTGCTCACCCTAGCCTGGATGGAATTTTTGCTTCAAATGAATCAGGTACTATAGGGGCGGCACAAGCTGTAAAATCTCGAGGTGTTGCCGGCAAGTTGAAGATTATCGGATTTGATACCTCTCCTAGTCTCGTGGAGGATCTCAGGGCAGGCGTAATCGACTCACTGATCCTCCAGGATCCTTTCAAAATGGGCTACCAGGCCTTCATGACTCTAGCGAATAGCCTGGATGGTGGTCGGCCCCAACGAAGAATAGACATGATTCCAACTTTGGCTACACGAGAAAATATTGAAGAAGTCGCAATCCGCGATCTTCTTAACCCAGGAGAGAAGATAGGTCATCGCTAGAGAACCCAGAGGTAACATCCATGGACAGAATGTTAACCCCGACTACAAAAGCAATTAAAGGCGGGAGTTTTCTCATAGAGTCTCGTCATCCAGAGGAGGTTTTTACGCCAGAAGACCTGACTGATCAACAAAAACTGA
>CAZSDV010000009.1:0-275 GCA_964605715.1 uncultured Acidobacteriota bacterium | reverse complement strand
CCCAACATGAAGTTCTCCCGCGAATCGCAGACCTGGAGGATCACTCTCAAAAGTATCAGCTTTCCCGTGAGCTTCTTCGCCGTGCAGGGGAGCTAGGCCTTACTGCAGTTGATATCCCTATCGATTACGGTGGGTTGGGTCTCGATAAAATTACTTCTCTGATTGTTTCTGAGGCAGTTGGCGCTGATGCGTCTTTTGCGGCCACCATGGGTGGGCATGTGACGATTGGTACTTTGCCCCTGGTCTATTTTGGAACCGAGGAACAGAAAACTCGC
>CAZSDV010000008.1:21622-47396 GCA_964605715.1 uncultured Acidobacteriota bacterium | reverse complement strand
TATCTCACCTAGGCCGGGATTCTGTTCCCAACTTTACTGTTGTTACCAATCGTATGCCAGTCCACTTCTTGTTCAGAGCAAGTGCGGTATTGCCGGTGGCTTTCAGGCTAACCAGCACGCGCAAGTTTATTGGCGCCAGGCTAAGATATCCTAGAGCTTGAGAAAGTGCAGTCTTATTGCTGCTGGGAACATTGGCATTTAAGGAGACAGTATGAAATATTTGGCTTTAAGTTTTACATCAGTCATGCTCTTATTCAGTCTGGTAAGTGCGCAGGTCCAAGAAAAAATAAGGGATAGGCTTGAGATTTGCGCCATCGTCCTCAAGGAAATCCTAGAAGCTCCCGATCAGGGTATTCCTCAGGAATTATTGGATCGTTCCGAATGCGTAGGAATAATTCCCTCTACGAAAAAATTTGCCATTAGTATTGGCGGCAGCTACGGGCGCGGGGCCTTTGTCTGTCGCAAGGACAATGGGAGGGGGCCCTGGGGGCCGCCGGCCATGTACGGTCTAGGCGGATTTAACATTGGCTTCCAGCTCGGCGCGCGTTCAGCAGATTTTGTCCTTTTGGTCATGAATCCTAGAGGCATGCGAAGCCTCCTGAAGAGTAAATTTAAGTTGGGTGCAGATGCTTCAGCAACCGCAGGCCCCAAAGGCAGAACGCTTGAAGCTGCTACCGATGCTATGTTAGGGGCGGAAATTCTTACCTATTCCAGAACTCGCGGCCTGTTTGCAGGGATTTCGCTCGAAGGTGCCATTCTCAAACAGGACGGCAAGGCTAATCGGAACCTCTACGGAAAAAAGATCAAGGCACGGGAAATTCTCTTCAGTGACAACGTACCCATACCTGCATCAGGAGAACAGCTGGTGGAACTGCTGAAAAAATATTCACCCAAGAACATCTCGGACACTTCTAGATTACATGGACCTGATGAGACATTTCTAACACTTCAAAAAAGCTATTGAATCTACCCTACGCAAAAAATACATGAAAATTCTAGGGTTAAGATAACTTGATGGATGGAGGGTGTAGAGAAGGTCATCGCCAGTCATTCTCAGGAGTGGCAAGGATCTCCTGAAGCTCAGTGGGACCCTGACAACAGGCACATGGGCCGGGCTTGACAGCAGTGATGTTGCAGATTTCACAAAAGTAACGAACCTTATGGGGTTGGTCGTTGCGAAGCGTAAATAGCTTTGCAACTTCGAACACTCCCTCCTTCTCGAGCCTGCCCTCTAGGCGCATTTTTCTGCCTTGAAGTTGGCCGTCGCGAAGCGTAGCCATCAGATGTTCCTGAGTGACCGTGAGGTGATAGCGTCTTTGCCTTTCCATGAGAACTGGATTGCCATTCTCGACATGGATCAGCATCCCATCAATAGTTACAGTTGATGCCTTTTGTTCTGCAGACCACCCATTTAGCACACCTGCGGTGACCAAAAAAATAGCTACCCCGAGAAACCCGAACCAAGATAGCAAGAGGAATTGTCCTTTAGATTTTTTATTAATATTGGTTTGCCTCTAAAATTCTGCCTGCCCCACAAGAATAATAGCAAAAGAGAACTCGGCCTGCGGACCACCTTGATCCTTTAACTGAGACTTGGTCTCAAGAACCCAGTGTCCTAAATCATCCTGGGTTACGGCAGGGTAAGCGGATGTTTTTCCTTCACTCGGAGTTGCTAAACTTAGGATTGCCGGGTGATTGGTCCCAGAAACCCTTGCGCTAAGTTTTACAGCTTCTGCAAAGCTAAGAGGCGTGTTAATGTTCGTATCTGCAAGGGCAGGAACCAACAAGGCGAAGTCACGGTAGAGGCTAACTCCCATATGATTTCCATCCTGGCGAATATGCTGGTAACGCATAGAGTAGTAACCTGACGGAATGGCTTGCCCCCGGAAATCTGTACCCCCTGAAGGGCAATGAAGTACACCCAGCCATGCACCCTTTTCCAGCGTCCCGTAAAGAACATCGGAAGGGGTATATGCACTAACCTTCGTGACCATTGGAAGCCGGAGCCAAATTTCAAACAGCGCCTTCCCATTGGCATCCAAAAGCCGTGCCCCGTCCGCTTGAAGTAGCTCCCCCATGGCCAAAGGCACATCGGAGGCTGAAACTTCACCAGCTCGCTCCACTCTGTAACTCGCAGAGCCACCAGCAAAAACCCAGCCCGCTAACCAAATCGAAAACCAAACACCTAATATTATTTTTCGGCGCACACCCATCCTCCTGGCCCTATGCAGGGGAAAAAGCAAACGGGAAGTTACACCCCGTAACTTCCCGTTATCGACTTCTAAAAACCTTTGGTCGTTCTAGCGAGCGAAGCTCCCCACAAAAGCGCTTCGTTTTCCGAACCGACTCCAGGTAGTGCCAAGACCTTTACCTTTATACTGGTCGAATACAGCATATGCCGCCATGGAGTGGTTAAGCTTGGTGAGCGGGGGATAGTAAACAGACTCGTTTCCGCAGAAATGGTCACCTTCGTTATAAGGGCGTGTCTCAATGCTCGCCAGCAGGCCTGCACCTAATCTTACCTGGCCGTGGTTACTGCCGGTACCAACTTCAAGTTTGATGGGAACAGCTTCAGTGCCTACAACATCATCCAATAGGCCTCCCGCTTCAGCATGAGCAAAGGCCCTCAGGGCTGTCCGCTGCTCTGAGGTTGCCCTTTGATCAAAAATCAGCACTGCCTTGGCCGGATAGGGACTGTGAAATGGGTCGCCCAACGTGGCATTAGCCTTGACCACAGCCACCACGCTTAACCCATCTAGCTTTGTGCCCCTCCAGTCTCCCTCGTTAACCTTCCACGCGAGGATCGCCTCATTCCCAACCAAACCGACTTCCCCGTTAGCAAAACAGGGTCCCGTATAAACGTCCGCGCTACGTACCTCTACGTAGTCACCACGGATACCAGCGGCAGCCGGAAGGGTGATCCCAGCCATAAAAACCAAGCTCAAAGCAACCCAGGCTAAATGTTTCATTGTTCCTTTCATCCTCCTCAATGGCCTACGCAAGCACTCCCAACGCGGATCGCCTCATTCTCACCCATCCCATATCCGGGGTCAAGGATAATCAAGGAAACCCAATAACCCACCACTGAACCTCAAACTAATACAAAAATAGGGTAGATTTTACAATCACCAGAGATCCACAATTGGGTTAAATTAGGCCTTCTCAAAACATCCACGGGTAACCTGGCAATTATTCGCGTCAGCCACCTGTCCATCGGGTCCCAGGCAATTCTGGGTGTGCGTGCACCAGAACGTTCCATCACTTGTTCCTTCAACGCTTGGATCTACCTCCTCAACTTCAATAAACATGCCCTTCGTCCTCAAGCGTCGGCAAAGCGAGTGGCCAGGGTAGAGAGTGTGCAATGGCTCATACATGGTTCAGATCGCTCCTTCCGCTGCCCGCAGGATGGCACGCTTCACTGCCACCGCCGCAAGCCGCACCTTATAAGCATTCTTGCTGAGAGGTTTCGCCCTACGAACGGCAGCTTGGCCAGCCAGACCAGCAATTTCTTCAGTCAGGCTTTTCCCGGCCAAGACCCTTTCGGCATCCCGAGAAGGCCAGGGAGTAGGGGCTACATGTCCCAATACCACTCGAGCACTCTCGACGGTTGTCCCATTGAGTTTCAAAACAGCAGAGGCGGCTGCCAGAGGCCAGTCGAGGGATTCCCTCTGACGAACTTCATACGTGGCACTCCGCATGCCCTCTGGCGGAGGCACAAAAACCTCTGTCAATATTTCGTTGGCTTTTAAAACATTCTCACGGTCTCCGTCCTTGCGGGGTGCAAGAAAAAACCCACTCAGAGGAACTTCCCGGGCCCCTTTCGGTCCAAAAATCCGAGCTCTTGCCCCCAAGGCAACCAGTACGGGAGCCAAGCTTGAGGGGTTCAGGAAATAGGCGGGGCCAGAGTTGCCTAGGATGGCATGGTAACGGTTATCACCGTCTGGAACTAACGACTTTCCATTCTGTCCTCTAGCCAACAACCCGAGACCGCCCCGATAGTACCAACAACGAGGCCGTTGACAAAGGTCGCCTCCAACGGTACCCCGGCTCCGGATCTGGGGGCTTGTGATTCCTTCAGCCGCCTGCACCAGCCCTGGGTATTCCCGATTAGCGTCCTTGCTGTCAATTAACTCATCCAAGGTTGACAAGGCGCCAAGGCGCAAACCGGATGATGTATCGTAGCTCACACCCTCCAGCTCCTTCACCGAACTCAAACTTACGACGCGACTCGGTGTTTCAATATAGTCCTTCATTAAGCTGAGTAAGTCAGTTCCACCGGCCAATAAAGCAGTGGTTCCCCAGTCACTACCCAGCAAGCTAACTACCTCTTCTTTCGATTTAGGATGAGAATATTCGAAGGCTTCCATCAGGCAACCCCTCCTTTCTCCAAAGCCGCAAGGACCCTATCAGGAGTAAGCGGCAAAGTAGAAACCCGGACGCCAATAGCATTGGCAACCGCATTGGCAATGGCCGCGCCAGGTGATATCACCGGTGGCTCACCCAACCCAATGACACCCCGGTCATCGTAACCAGGTCCGGTCATCATATGAACGACAATCTCGCCAATATCACCAAGTCCCGCAAGTCGATAGAACTCCATATTAGGATTAAGCATCTGCCCAGTAACGTCGTCCATGATTTTTTCTTCGTACAAAGAATAAGTGATGCCCATGATTATGGATCCATAAACCTGACTCTCGGCCGTTTTCATGTTGAGTATTAAGCCACAATCTTGCACGGCAACAAACTTTTCCATTCTTACAACGCCGGTTTCGGTATCTACGCTAACTTCAGCCATCTGGATGCCGCCGACGCCACTTGAGTTAAGGCTTCCCTTTCCAGGATTTCTGCCTGTGGTCGTAATCGAGTTAACACCTAAACGACCGCATGCCTGCTTCCATGAAATACTCTTGGATGAATTACCCTTTACCTGAATCCGCCCGCCTTCAACAATCAGTTGGTCTGGGCTTGTGTCCAGCGCAGGAGCTGTGCGATTTAGTATTTGTTCTAGGGCATCCTGAGCCGCACGACGTGTTGATGAACTAACTCCACCCACTGTAGTGCTACCACCGGATGGTCCGGAAACCGGTAGACGATTGTCACCTAGGTTTACGCGGATATCTTCCAAGGCTAAACCGAAAGTCTCCGCCGCGGTGATGGCAACGATGGTGCGGGTCCCCACCCCGAGATCTTGGCTCGCTAAATTCACCTCAACTGATCCGTCTGGATTAATGGAAAGGCTGCAGGTGCTGTTATGGCCGCGACCACCCCAAGTGTGCATTCCTAACCCTAATCCATAGGCCTTGTGCCCCACTCGTTTCTGGCCACGGGGACGCCACTTCTTCCTCCAATCCATTAACTCGGCACCCTTCATAAACTCTTCTCGGTAGACGTCTTTCCGTTCACCTACCAGATCCGTGTTCTTCAAAACTAGGTCGAGAGGATCCATGTTTAGTTTGGCCGCCAGATCATCAACGGCTCCCATCGTTACGAGGCATGCCTGGGGATGATTAGGTGCGCGCCATGCCCGCGCTCCGCCTATGTTGGTAGAAATGAAGGTGTGTTTTCTTTTCTGATGAGGAATTCCCGTGAGCACATAAGGTAACGGAGGAACGCCCGCTCCGCCCATACCTCCAGTTCCCCACGATTCCGACTGCCAACCGGTGATAGTGCCATCCTTGTCGGCGGAAACTTTCACATTTGCAAAAAGTGACGGTCGTCCACCGGCCACTTCTAACTCTGCGTCCCGCTCAAGCATCATCTTAACCGGCGCTTCAGCTAGCTTCGCCAACCTCGCGCATTCAACACCCCAACGGTCAATGCCAAACTTGCTACCGAATCCCCCACCCATGTTCTGGCAATAAACACGGATATTGGGTACGGGTATCTCAAGCGCCTCACCAAGCTGCCCTGCCAACCCGGAAACATTCTGCGTGGAGGCATACACCGTAAGGCTGTCATCACTATCCCAGCTGACAATCTGCCCGTGCGGTTCCAAACAACAATGGGTAATAACCGCATTGCCGTAGTAGCCTTCCGAGACGACATCCGCGTTCTTAAGGGCCTCGCCCGGTTCGCCCTTGAGCTGCTCCTGCGCTGGCTTCTCTCTTCCACTTACCTTGGTCAGATCCTCTTCATTGACCACGTGAGGTAGCGGCTCGTATTCAACCTTAATCTGTCTCAATGCGTCTTCGGCAACCTCTTCACTAACCGCAGCCACACCTGCAATCTCATCTCCGGCCCATTTGATCTCAGCGCCAGCTTCCTGGATTACCCGAACTGCTTTAACGCCAGGAAGGTTCTTGGCTCCACTGGTATCAATGCTCACGATCTTCGCGTGTGCATGTGGAGAACGGAGAATCTTCCCATAGAGCATCCCGCTCAAATTCAAATCGTAGCTATACTTGGCAGCACCGGACACCTTGGCTGGCCCGTCCACTCGATTAATGCGCCTACCTATAAGTCTTGTTTTTCCTGGCTCAGGCCAATTGTAATCAGCCATAGAGAGGTCCTCCTTTCAGGGCCCTGGCCGCATCCATTACGGCCTTCCGGACTCCCACATAAGTTCCGCAGCGACAGAGGTTCCCTCCCAGCCCTCGCTGAATTTCCTCGGGAGTAGGATTAGGATTCTTATCCAAGAAAGCCTTCGAAGCAACGACGAATCCGGGAGTGCAGAAACCGCACTGCTGAGCATCGTTTTCGACAAAGGCCGCCTGCACCGGATGTAGCTTCCCGTCCTGCATCAGACTTTCCGCCGTCTGAATCCTGCTACCTTGCGCCTCGATGGCCAGCACCGAACAGGCGTACACCGGCTTGCCGTTTAGAAGGACCGTGCAGGCCCCACAGGTGCTACGATCACAAACTTTTTTGGCACCCGTTACATCTAGGCGGTTCCGCAGCGCATCAAGCAGCGTTACCCGCGGCTCCAAGCTCAACGAGTGCTTTCTTCCATTAACGTGGAGCTTAACAAGAACTTTCCCAGGACCCATCACCTCAGCCCTTGGTGAAGCTTCTGCAGGCTTAACCACATCCGTTCCAACCAGCACACCGCCGGAAACGGCAACGCTCGCACCTCTTAAGAAATCGCGCCGGCTAACACCAGCATCGGGACCTTCCCGGGAAGAGACCTTAACTTCTCCCATCTCCTTTGGCCCTTTTCTCTTTCGCATCATTTACTCCTTCCCTCAGGGCTTTACAAGTTCAAGAAATCTTAGGTTGAATGTCCAAGCGAGGGACAAAACACCATACGCCACCACAACCCTAACTACATCGTCCACTGCACCTAGACCAACAACACGGTCCAGGCTTCGCCATCCATCCTACAACTTAAACCTGGGAAAGCAACCGTATTATATTCGCCTCGCGCAAAAGGCTCAAGAAAATATATACAAATTTATTACCTGTTAACACTCGGCCCCTGTCACAGAATCTAATCTTCCATGGTCGAGATGTCACCTGTGGGAAGATTTAATTCCCATGCTTTGAGTACCCGACGCATTATTTTTCCGCTGCGCGTCTTAGGCAACTTGTCACGGAATTCGATCTCACGGGGCATAGCGTGTGCCGCCAGTTTATTCCGGACAAATCTGCTGATCTCATCTTTTAGGGCATCGGTTGGTTCATTGCCATCACGAAGGGCCACAAAGGCCTTGATAATATTACCCCGCACCTTATCAGGTTTGCCGATAACTCCTGCCTCAGCCACCGCAGGATGCTCTACCAAGCAGCTTTCCACCTCGAAGGGGCCAACATTTTCTCCAGCTGTAATAATCAGGTCATCCTTGCGTCCCTCAAACCAGAAGAAACCATCTGTATCCTTGTGGGCAGCATCGCCGCTCACATACCACCCAGGAATTCGGAAATAGGATTTATAGCGCTCAGGTTGGTTCCAAATCTTGCGCATCATACCTGGCCATCCAGGCTTAATGGCCAGATTACCCGAAATTCCATCAGGGAGCTCCTTGCCTTCATCATCCACGATCGCTGCCTCTACTCCAGGTACGGGCCGACCCATGGATCCAGGGCGGATTTCCATGGAAGCATAATTTGAAATAAGCTGATGTCCAGTTTCAGTCATCCACCAGTTATCATGGATTCGGCGCTCATAAGCTTTCCAACCCCACCAAACTACCTCAGGATTGAGTGGCTCCCCAACACTCAGAACATGACGAAGGCTCGACAAGTCGTATTTTTTCACCATATCGTCTCCCGCTGCCATCAACATGCGAAAAGCAGTGGGTGCACTGTACCAAACCGTCACCTTGTGGTTTTGGATAGTCGTATACCAATCATCAACACTGAAACGCCCACCGCGTATAATGTTGGTCACTCCATTTAACCAGGGAGCAAATATTCCATAGGAGGTCCCTGTAACCCAACCGGGGTCTGCAGTGCACCAGTATACGTCATCTTCCTGTAGGTCCAGGACCCAGCGGCCGGTCATTAAATGGCCAAGCATGGCATTTTGAACGTGCATCACTCCTTTAGGCTTGCCAGTCGAACCAGACGTATAGTGGATGATAAGGGGATCCTCATGGGTAAGCCATTCGATCTCCGTCTTGTCGTCGGCCTTATCCATCTCAGCTTCGAAGCTGTAATGGCCCGACGTCAAGTTCGAGCTGCTTGCTCCCACAACGATGACATGTTTCAGCGCCGGTAGCTCTTTCTGTGTCACCCGGCCAATAAGGGCTGGGCTTGTGATAAGCGCCACAGCTTCTGCATCGGCCATACGGTCGCGCACGGCCTCCTCCATAAATGCCTCAAATAGCGGAGAAGGAATAGCCCCAACTTTAAGGGTGCCCAAAACCGCGATATAAAGCTCGGGCTTGCGGGACATAAAAACAAAAACCCGATCACCTCTCTTAACGCCAATTTTGCGCAATACGTTGGCAAATCGATTTGAAAGTCGGGAAAGCTCCTCAAACGTATACTGTGAGCTCCCTTCATTGTCAGAGTAAACCAAGGCCAACTTGTCACCCTTGCCCTGGTTAACATGGCGATCAATAGCCTCATGGGCCATATTTACCTTACCCGTCTTATGCCAGTCAAACTGCGAGTGTGACTGCTCCCATTTAAAATTTTGGTACCCTTCTTCGTAGCTTGCCAGATTGTGACCATCGGAAGACCCTATAGGGCCAAGAACCTCTTCTGCCCCACTCACCTTATCTCTGGTCACCATTCTTCACCTCAGTTTTGATTATTGGCTTTCCGGTACGCTTCATCGAGCAGCTCCACTACGTGCAGCACTCGCCGCCCAGGATTACTGGATGTTGCCACGCCAGCCCGGAGTTGCAACAAACAGCCCGGATTAGCCGTTAGGATCAGATTAGCTCCGGTTTCATCAATCCGAGCAATTTTTGTAGCCAGCAACTGTTCAGCCATATCATTTTGGGTAACATTATAAATTCCTGCACTCCCACAACAAATATCTGTTTCTTTCAATTCCACCAGCTCCAAGCCCGGCAACGCAGCTAGCAATTTCCTTGGCGCCTTCCGAATCCCCTGTGCATGACCCAAATGACATGGATCCTGATAGGTTGCTCGAATGTTAAGGGGAGAAAAATCCTGATCAATCTCAATATCAGCCAGAAATTCTGTAACATCCTTGAGGCAGGTACTAAATTTTTTGGCAGCTTCAAATTTCTCCTGTTTTTCCTCGGTGAATAGAGATGGATACTCCTTGAGAACTGATCCACAGCCTGCTGCATTAGTAATGATTGCATCTAGCTTTTCTTCACCAAAGACTTCCAAATTTCGTTCCGCAACCTCGCGAGCCACGTCACGCACCCCAGCGTGCACCTGAAGAGCTCCACAGCAAATTTGTTTCTTTGGTATAACAACCTCACAGCCATTACGGGCCAGCACCCGAAGGGTGGCTTCATTTAAACCTGCAAAAGAAAGATTGGCGATACAGCCAGCGAAAAAACCCACTCTGTATTTTCGCTTCCCTTGAGCAGGAATCACAGTCCCCAGGCGGTGGAAAAAGAAGGGTGATTCCATTCGAGGTGCCAACCGCGCGATGTTATAGAGTCGCTTGCTCACCAATCGAGCAAATACCAAGCCTACTCTATCCAGTCCTGATCGCTGGTATAACCTTAAAAGAGTGCCCAACACCTTCAGGCGCCAAGGGTGAGGTAAGAGGTTCCGGAAAACGACACTCCGGACCAGTCTGGCTAGATGTGACCTTTTGTAAAAACTCTCAATCTGGCTGCGAGTGGATTCCACCAGTTTGTGGTATTCCACCCCCGATGGACAAGCAGTTTCACAGGCCAAACAACCTAGGCATGAGTCAATGTGGCCAACAAAAGTTTCCTCAAGTTTTAGTCGGCCTCTCCCCACCTGAATCATCTGATAGATTCGACCTCTAGGGGAATCCATCTCAACTCCAAGCTCGCGGTAAGTTGGACAGGCATTTAGGCAAAGCCCGCAGCGGATACACTTTGAGTAGTCTTCCCACTGGGGTGCTATTCCAGGCCCGTAGCCAGCAGGCTGTACCGCTGATTCCTTAACAGAGGAAGTTGTCATTCAAGAAAACCGTGCTTTCAGTTCAGGATTTAATACCTAATGCTTATTCTAAAAAAATCTGCTAAATCCCACCGACAAACCGCCCTGGACTTAAAGTATTCCTTGGATCCCAAGCGTTTTTCATTTGGCACATTACACCGAGAGCGTCGCCCACGTCACCCCAAACATCCATTTCACATTTTAGTGCATCCGGAGCTCGTTCGATAATGAGAGCCCCTTCCATGCCGACGGCAACCTCTCGGAGTTGACTGACGAGCTTTACTTCTTTCGGGAGGCTCAGCAAGCACAGGTAAACAATTCCAGAACCTAAGTGAGAAAATACAGCGCTCTTGGTTCCATCGTTTTCAATAAGAAACCCGCTTTCTCTAATAAACTCCTCACTCCTAGCAGGAGGAAGGCTGGCGCGCAACAAGGTTGCTTGGGGATGTTTATCTGGCAGCCAGGCCGGGAAATCCCGTAGCCGGGACCATGCCGCTTCTGCCTCGCCCTCCCTGATACCCTGACATTCCACCCCTGCTTTTGAGGCTAATCCTTCAAGTTCTTCCTCTGTGCGCCTGGCAGCACGCTCGACTCCCCTAACCTGAATCCATAGTTCTGGCCCTTTTCCGATTAAATTAAAACTCTGGTCTTCGAAGGCCAACCGGCTCGCATCCTCATTCACAAATTCCAGCGCTTGCACTCCCAGTGGGGATCGAACAACTTGCCGCCGAAATTCTCCAATCTGCGTAATTTCTCGTCCGCAAATCCGAAAGTTGGCTTGGTGAGCCGGAAGAGGGGAAAGCTTGAAGCTGGCTTGGGTAATGACTCCCAGCGTCCCATAAGAACCAATGAAAAGCTTTGACAAGTCATAACCGGTTACATTCTTTACCACTTTTCCACCTGTCCGAATCACTTTTCCTTCCGTGGTGGCAACGCTCATGCCAAGTGTTACATCACGAGCCTGTCCATAAAGAAAGCGCGAGGGACCACTCGAATTAGCAGCAAGAACGCCTCCAATACTTGCCCTGTCACCAAAGGGCGGATCAAGCGCAAGCCACAAGCCCTCTTTTCCAACAAAACGCTGAAGGTCTGCAAGCTTCATTCCAGTTTCAACAGAAACCGTAAGATCAGAAGGCTCATAGTGCCAAATGCGGTTCATTTCTCGCAAACAGAGCGCAATATCATAGCGCTTAGGAGTATTACCAATAGGAAGTTTAGTTCCGTTACGGCAAGGGATAACAGCTAATCCCAGCTCGGTTGCGCGTGCCAGAACTGCTGCTACTTCTTCATCAGAGCCAGGAGAAACCACGCAGTCGGGCAATATCTTCCCAAGAGCAAAGCTCTTCCGGGTATCCTCATCAAACTTTATCCTGTCAGCTCCCAAAAGAGTCGAGAAAGAACTAGTTAGGTTTTCGGTAGCCGTAGCCATAATTAGATGATTTCCTGATTACTATTTCTATTCACCCGCACTAATCTGAACCCGCAGCTCACCGCATATTTTCCCTGTTGGAAAAAGTTTCCCGGGATTCAGATTAGCACCCTTACCGAATGCACCCCTCACCTTTCGCATGGCGTCAAGGTCGTCCTCGGAGAAAACCAGCGGCATCAATTCATTCTTCTCAAGCCCAATGCCATGCTCACCCGATAACGAACCTCCCTGGGCAACACAGAAATTCATAATCTCTTTTGCCGCCTTCAAGACTTTCACAGATTCTTCACTTTTGCGCCTGTCAAACAACAGCAACGGGTGAATATTTCCATCACCGGCGTGGAAGACATTGCCAATGCGCAAGTCGTATTTTCGGCTAACCTCCTCCATAAACTCAAGCATCTCGGGCAGCCGAGTGCGGGGGATTACACCATCTTGTACGTAAAAACTTGGTGAGATTCGACCGAGCGCACCGAAGGCGTTCTTGCGCCCTCGCCAAAGGAGCTCTCGCTCCTCTTCACTGCGGGCCAGACGAACTTCACGGGCGTTATTGGTAAGGCATACCTCTCGAATTTGTTCGGCTTGAACCTCCACTGATTCTTTCAAACCTTCGAGCTCTATTAATAGAACGGCAGCCGCATCAATGGGGTAGCCAGCATGGGTTGCCTCTTCAACCGCTTTAAGCACCATGTTATCCATCATTTCGATCGCCGCTGGCGTAATTCGCTGAGCCGTCACGTCAGCCACGGTATGCGTAGCGTCTGCCACCCGATTGTAAATTACAAGCAGGGTTTTGACTGCCTCAGGGAGGCGCATCAACCGAACAACGACTTTCGTTACAATACCAAGCGTCCCCTCTGACCCAACCACCAACGCCTTTAGGTCGTAGCCGGGACCTTCCCAGGCCTTGCCACCTGCATGAATAACGTCACCGTTGGGCAGCACAACCTCCAAACCTAAAACATGGTTTGTTGTTACTCCATATGCTAGCGTATGTGGCCCGCCGGAGTTTTCCGCCACATTACCACCGATAGTGCACGCCTTCTGGCTTGAGGGGTCAGGAGCAAAGCAGTACCCGTGGTCAGACACCTTAGATGTTAGGTCCTGATTAACTAGGCCTGGCTGGACAACTGCACGTTCGTTTTCAAAATCAACCTCAAGGATCTTTTTCATGCGAGCAAAAGAGATAACAAGGCCACCTTGAGCTGCAACTGCACCTCCACTCAACCCGGTTCCCGCACCGCGGGCAACAACAGGCAAATCCTTTTCTCGCGCCAAGTTAACCAACTTTACAACTTGTTCGGTCCCGGAAGGAAAAACGACCGCGTCGGGAAGTCGCTCTACAGAAAGCCCGTCATACTCATACAACATCAAGTCATCGCGACTTGAGAGGACTCCTTTGGAGCCGACAATACGAGAAAGATCGCGAATAAGATTGCTATACGCCAAGAAAGACCCTCCAAATCTCAAGGGGGGAGCCGAAATAAAATGTAGGCTCGATGCACTCGAAGTATAAAGATACCCCTGGAAAGTGTCAACGCGAACAGGTTGAGGAAAAATGGGTATTAGCTGCAAACTACAAGGACTTGGCCTCCAATCTCAATTTATAGGAAAGAGGTAACCAAGGAAGCCCAAAGTAATGGATGTTAAAAGAGGAAAATAAGAGGCAGTATAGCTTCCTAAAAAACATGTTAAGTGTGGAAAGGAAATAGAGACTTGTCCACGACAATTTTGCTGTTATTAAGGTAAAACAATACAGAATTAATTACCTTGAAACGCTTCTTTGTTAACCACATATGGCATGGAAGCAGGTTTACCATTGTAGCCACCCTCTAGCACGTCCATTAAGCCTTGAACGCAGCGCCCAGCCATACCTTTTGCAGGATCGGTCGAGAGGCGAGTGATACGTCCTGCACTGGCATAATGGGGAAACAATCGCATGCAATCTGCTATCGCTGGGTCACGCAATGGTGAATCAGCAGCCAATGGTTCTTTCTCAAAAACGTCAAGTGCCGCTCCCTGAATAACACCCTGCTTGAGTGCATTTGCGAGGTCGGCTTCGTCAACCACAGGACCCCGGGAAGTATTCACAAGGTATCCGGTGGATTTCATTAATTGAAGAGTCCTCGAATTTATCATGTGGTATGTCGGGGTAGCGCTTTCCTCAGGCTTAAGTAGAGGGACGTGTAAAGTTACATAATCGCCTCCAGCCAACGCTTCCTCCAGTTGAACGTACCGGATGGTGCGTAATCTCGAAACCAATCCAAGTTCATGTTGGAGGTCCATCATCCTCTGGATTTTTCCGGCAAACTCACGATTCTCAAAAACAGGGTCGTAACAGAGAATATTCACATCTAACCCCACGGCTTTTAAGATGAGTGCCTGTCCGATGCGCCCAGTGCCAATAACGGAAATACTTTTACCCGTAACCTCATCACCCAGAAAAGGTAAGAATGGATGCCAAGCACCCCACTGGTTCTCCCGAACCAGCCTCTCAGAGGGATAAAGGCGCCGCGCCACACAACCGATCAGGAATAGTGCGTATTCGGCCGTGGCATCAGTCAGTACGTCTGCCGTATTCGTAAAGGGCACCTTGTAACGGTTGGCGTCAGCTCGGTTTATATTATCGAAACCCACAGCCATCTGTGCCACGATCTTTAGAGTGCCCTTACCTGCTTCGAAGACTTCGGCATCAATCTGGTCACGTAATGTGGTGATAAGTCCGTCAATGCCTGAACTAACCTTCTCAAGGATCAAACCTTTCGGCGGAGGTTTGGGATCGGGGTAAACCTCTAGATCATAGTTGCCCTGCCGCAAACGATCTAGGGCATCCTTCCCGATATCACAAGTTGCATAAACACGAAGCTTTTTTGCATTTTCCATGGCAGCAATTAGGTTCCTCTGGTAAATCTTTGAGATTTGAAAGAAGCCTACCCGTCCCTCCCTTCAAAATCAAGATGGAAGGAAAAGGAAAGTAGGATGTGAAGCGTCGATAACTAAGTGTGATTGATCAAATGACAAGAATGCTTCTACGTTGAGCTGCTTCTATTAACTTCCCTAAACTCTATACATTCATCATGTTATCGCATTAGAGGTAAGCAGGGTGCGGCGGACCAACCTTGCACTCAATACGAAAAGACCGAGCCCTTGACCATTGATTTCCGGAGGCGAATCGACCCAAAACGCAAACTTTAGAAACGGCATGCATTGTCCTCCAATTTAGATTTCTACTCATCGAGAATATAACTTTAGGGTATACCTCTACTCACAGGGATAGCCTGCGACGGTCCAACCACGCCAGCCACCCCACATGGAAGAAACGTTCCTGTAGCCCATAGCACGAAGGTTGTCTGCAGCCAAGGCGGACCGATATCCACCCCCACAATAGAGAACAATGGGCGCTTCGAGATCAGGAGCTATTGCCTCAATGTCCCGCTCGATAATTCCCTTGCAGAGCGATTCCGCTCCAGGGAGATGTCCCCTTGCATATTCTTCTCCTTCACGCACGTCAATCAAACGAAAGCTCCTTAACCCGCTTTCGCGACCCCTTAACCAGAGCCAGAAATTTTGGCCCATGTGCTTTGTCCATACGTAACTCCTCATCTTCCCCACCTAAGAAGTGTCCAGCTAATTATGGCACTGCTTACACGCTTTTTCCCTCGCAAAGATCAGGTGTGCCTTGACAATTGAACCATGGGCATTGTGGCACATACCACATTGTTCTAGGACATGCACTTCATGCTGATGGGTATCGAAGAACAACTCTTTTTGATGACAGCTAAAGCATCCGCCCTTGAACCGAAAACGGCCCCGACGGCTCAGGCCGTGGCACAGCGTGCATTCGGTCTGAACTGGCGGGTGCTTAACGAATGTCCGGTAAGGCTCTGGCGGATTATTCCCGACAAAAAAACGTACCTCGTGGCGACGGTCCTTCGACAGTAATGTCAGGGTATGTTCTCCAGGGGTAGGGTTGAGTTGGGCGTGGAGGATACCAGGAAATACTTGCTGGGCCTCAATCAGTTTACCATCCAGCTCAATTTTCCCGCCAGCGGATCGACATAAAACGCTAATGCTGCCACTACGAAATGCAGCTCTATCAACAGGACTAACAATCTTTCCTTCCCCAGCACCCTGGCCAAATGCTAGTGGACCCAGAAAAACAGCGATTAGCATGATTAAGAACGCCATAACAGTCAGCAGATGTAGTAAGAAAATCCTCCAAGCTTTTGGTGTGGTCGGTCCAAAATTTCAAATATGGGCCCATAAATCCTAAAGTGCCAGGCGGC
Source organism: uncultured Acidobacteriota bacterium (assembly GCA_964605715.1). Taxonomy (GTDB): domain Bacteria; phylum Acidobacteriota; class Terriglobia; order UBA7540; family JAPUME01; genus JAPUME01. The sequence goes on along the minus strand of CAZSDV010000008.1, from coordinate 31,178 downwards.
AGACTACGCCGACATCGTCGCAGTACCAGATTGCATCCCTCCAAATTGTCATGCCATGCGGGAGCGGGTCCGTTTCGGCTAGTTGGATCTTTTCCATAATTTCCCCGGTCTCCGGATCATGCTTGTAAAAGGCGTTCATGTTACTGTCAGTACACCACAGCCATTTCCCTTCCCAGCCAATCCCGTGCGGCCGGTTGCCAGCAGTTGAGAACTTCCTTTCGACAATCCAGGTTCTAGGGTTAATGGAATAGATTGAGCGCGAAGGGGGCACTGCAACCCAGAGCTTTTCCCCCCTCCACTCAAGACCGTGTGCACCAGTTCCCAGCCGCGGCCTAGAATTTCGTTTCAGGATTGGTTGTCGCTGAGGGGGGATTGGTGAGATTGGTTCCAAAGGGCTAATTCGGCCCGGCGGATCTGTAGGCATCCTGTAAATTACGCCCGCTCCGGGTGTGAAATATTTTGCTAACGTTTTCCCAGTCCTAGCATCGGCTCGAATAATTTCGCGGCTGTATGTAGATGCCAACCAAATTGCTTCACCATCAAAACCTATCCCGCTGGCTCTGTCTGCCGCGGTATTGAACTCGCGTGTGACTTTTCCATCTGAGTAGTTCACCAAATAGGCGTGGTTGTTCCCTTGGTCGATAATCCACAATCCATCATCCGTTGCCTGTAATCCGTTCGGTTTCGGACCAGGCGATTTAAACACGGTCTCTACCTTACCCGTCTTGCGAGTTCGGTCCGCAGCAATCGCTGCTTGCGACGCTGCCAATATGAGAAAATCCCTGCGTTTCATGGTGCCCCCCAGAACACATTCACCTGGCCCCACACCTTCCCCTAATCGCGAATTCGTACCATGCTGCGGTCGATATCCGCAATCTTTGTCAAGCCTGCCATACCCATGTCAAGAGCGAGTTCGGTCCGCAGTAGCTCCAATACTCGTTCGACTCCTCTCTGACCGAAACAAGTTAGGCCCCAAAGATATGGCCGGGCAATTCCTACTGCTGTAGCTCCCAATGCTAGAGCCTTCAGAATATCAGTTCCGCGCCGAAAGCCACCGTCAACTAGCACAGGAATTTTCCCGCCTGCCGCCTGAACGCATTCTGGAAGTGCTTCGATTGGGCCGCCAACATGATCCAACTGCCGAGCTCCATGACTCGAAACGACAACACCCGCCATGCCTGTTTTAACGCACATCTCTGTGTCTTCGCCAGTTAGAACCCCTTTTATAACAATTGGCAAATCAGTTTGCTCGCGAAGCTTCCGCACGGTATCCCAAGTTGGTGTTGGAAACGGCCGACTGGGATATCCCCCTATCTGCCATGGCACGTCGTTTTCTTCGTAAATAAGGTTACCGTCGGCATCCCGAGGAATTCCACTCGCACACCACTGGCGGACGAACTTATTGTGAATGCTTCGCTCGCGATGCGAAACATGCATGATATCAACAGTGAAACAAATACCTTTGCAACCCTGATCCTCAAGTTTTTCTATGAAGTTGAGCATCATGTTTTCTGACCGGAACTGGCCACCTGTCGTCACCTGCCACCAGTTCTTCGGGCCACCACCAGAGTTGAGAAATGGATCGATGCCGCCGTTGGTAATCATAAGAGTATCAGTCTCGGCAGCGGCCTTGGCGACCTCAAGTTCCCCATTAGGATAGAAGCAATTCTTACCACCAGCTGGATCAATGAAGATGGGGTGGGGTAATGACTGGCCAAACAGTTCGGTTGTAATGTCAATCTTGTGGACATCACGGAGGAATCTCGGGCGAATGATAATTCGGTTGAATGCCTCCCGGGCGTCCCGAAGGGCTACCTCGTCCTTGGCGCCCTCAGCCATATAATCCCAGGCAACCGGATCTAGCTTCTCTTCCGCAAGCTTCGCAAAATCGAACACGTTAACCGGTTCAAGGACAGGATCCAGATCAGGCAACCCCTTTGCTAGCAGAGGCGAAGACAGCAGAAGTTGTATCAAGCCTCGCAGAGCATCGCGCCGGTTCATCGCACTACGAATTCGATGAGGATTTTTCAGCATAAATACACCACTTTTAAGTACAGAGTCTATCACAAGGTTTGTGTAACATGGGTGCAAGCCAGATTTATGTAACAAGCTAACGTTTCCAATCTGGATATTGGTTCAATCTTTTGAATAAACAGAAAATAGCGGAACGGAGGATGAGAAAGGAGCGGGCATTAATGTTGGCGCACCTAAATTGACCCAAGCTCAGGTCAATCTAAAGAAATAGCTTATGGTTGGTAGCGCTACCGGGAATCGAACCCGGGTTTTGAGATTGAGAATCTCACGTCCTCACCCCTAGACGATAGCGCCAAAAATCCACTCTAAGGATTTTCCGTGTTTTCGCAATCAGTGTCAACCTGTGGCTGGTCCCAATAGGGCTCATTGTCCCTTAAATGATTTGTGCCTATAATCATTTCGGGCAAAGGGAAATTTAAAGACAGAAATCTTGGCCTTTTGTGCCTAATACCATGTATATATTTTACAGCTTCCTTTTTACCCTCGGTTTCGTACTCGCGCTCCCTTACTATATGCTGCGTCGCGGGAGCGGAGCAGTGCTACAGAACATTCTGGAGAGGTTTGGTACCCTACCGAATAGCTTCCGGCAGCGGATGCCAGGAGCGATCCTGGTGCACGCCGTCTCTCTGGGAGAAACCCTAGCCTTAATACCTCTAGTTGAAGAACTCGAGCGCCGGTACCCAGGCCGAAAAATCTTTCTATCACACACAACCCCTACTGGACGGCAAGCAGGATGCGAAAGATTACCGGGAATTGCAGGGCAGTTTTATTTACCGCTCGACTGGTGTTGGACGATGAACCGCATGATGCACCACCTACAGCCAGAGCTAATTGTTATCGGGGAAACCGAATTATGGCCTAATTTTTTCCGCACAGCCAAGAAAAACGGATCAAGGGTTGTAATCGTGAACGCACGGATCTCCGACCGCTCCCTTCCCCGGTACCAACTTGTAAAAGCCTTCCTTCGACGTGTGCTGGCAAATGTAGACTGTATCCTGGCTCAGTCTTCTGTCCAAAAAGAACGGTTTCTTTCCCTCGGAGCTGATGTAAAAAAGGTTATTGTTACGGGAAACATGAAGTTTGAATTCTCTCCTTCAACACGGAACGATTTCAGCCAAAAACTTGGCGCGAGATTCAACAAGGATGGCATTGGTCCAATTATGATTGCAGCCAGCACTATGCCTGGAGAAGAAGAGAAAATACTGCGCGCATGGAAGGAGGTCCGCCGAGACCACACCCGAGGATTATTGATCATTGCGCCACGTCGTCCGGAACGTTTTGACGCTGTTGCACGCCTGCTCGAAAACAAGCGGGTCAACTTTGTGCGGCGCTCCCGAATGCTGGAAAACCCTAACGAGTTAGAAAGAAAAGGCTGGTCAGGACTGGAAGTATTGCTACTCGATAGCATCGGTGAGCTCGGCGCACTGTTCGAGGTATGCAACTTAGCATATGTTGGAGGTAGTCTTGTTGCCACAGGTGGACATAATCCTTTAGAGCCAGCTTACTGGGCAAAACCAGTCCTTTTTGGTCCTTACATGGAAAATTTTATTGGCATAGCAGACTTATTCGTCAGGACTGGAGCTGCAACTCAAGTTCCTGACGAACACGCCCTGGCTCGAGAAGTGTTAACCTTGCTTCGCAATCCAAAGGCAGCCCAGGCTATGGGCAAAACGGCACGGGCACTGTTTAATGAACACCAGGGGGCCACCGCACGCAACCTAATACAAATAGAAAAACTTCTAAAGGTCGAGACTTCAGGATATCCCATGGTAGTGCAATCCACATGAGTGTGACCGTAGAAAACCGGAATTGGTATTCTCCTTTATTGGCGCCGGTCAGCCAAGCCTATGGAGCAGGTGTAGTCCTCCGCACGGCCCTTTACAAAAAACAATGGCTAAAAACCAAACGGTTAAATCGACCGGTCCTAAGTGTTGGTAACCTCACAACTGGAGGAACAGGAAAAACGCCACTAGTAATCCTTCTTGCTGGAATCCTAAGGGAGGCCGGCAGGAAACCCTCTATCTTGACCCGAGGTTATAAGCGACAGTCAAAAGAATCCTGTATTATTGTCGAGCCCTGCAAGGAACCAAAGCCCACATCGGATGAAATAGGCGATGAAGCAGCGCTCATGGCGCGACGCCTGACACAGGTACCCTTAGTTGTATCCTCCGACCGATATGGTGCCGGCAGGCTCGCAGAATCACACTTTGAAGTGGATATTCACCTTCTTGATGACGGATTTCAGCATCTTAACCTGCACCGTGATGTTAATGTTTTGGTCATCGATGCGATGCAGCCTTTTACCTCCGGTCAACTGCTCCCTGCCGGAAGACTCCGGGAACAAATACTTGCGGCGGGCCGTGCCGATTTAATCGTCATCACCCGTGGGAACCCAAAAACAACCGCATTAATTGGTGAAACACTCAATGGGTTCGGGATTCAGCGACCCACCTTCACAGCCCGAACGCAGCTGCGTGGCCTGGAACCGTTAGGTTCACCAGGAGAGAGGTCTCGCCTGCCCTACTCAGAACAGCGGCTGCGTCCCGCGTTAGCCTTCTGCGGATTGGGCAATCCAAATGGTTATTTCAGTGACCTGGAAAGGTGGGGTTTTACGGTGACCAGGAAACTCGCTTTTTCAGATCATCACCGCTACTATCAACCTGAAATCCAACGGATTCTTGATCAGGCAAAGGCTTCAGGTGCTGAATGGCTCCTCACCACCGAGAAAGACGTGCAGAATATCCCAGGACCCTGGAGAGAGAGTCTCCCTCTTTCCTATTGCTGTATAGATTTGGAGATCGCTGAGAAAGATAGATTCCGCCAGGAAATTTTCTCACACCTTAACAGTGTGGAAAAAGGGAAATAGAAATGGACTCGCTCGAAAATCTTTTGGTCAGCCCACGCAAGCTAATGGTCCGAGCCCCGAACTGGGTAGGAGATGCGATCATTTCCTTGCCGGCGGTTCATGCCTTAGGCCAACGATACCCTACGGCTGAACTCATGGTGGTAGCCAAGCCATGGGTCGCCGACATTTACCGCAGTCAAAGTTGGGTGAGCGACGTTATCGTTTATGATTCCGAGGGGGACCATCGTGGCCCATGGAGATTCCGCAGACTGGTTAAGGTCCTGAGGCAAGAAAAGTTTGACGCGGCAATTCTCTTTCAAAACGCTTTTCAGGCAGCATGGATGGCGTGGCGTGCGCAAATACCTGTTCGTATCGGGTACGCCACCGAGCACCGCAGTTCTCTTCTCACAACTCCTCTGCCGGTCCCTTCCTTAAGCGTCGTCGGCCACCAGGCCCATTATTACCTGCACTTGCTGTGGCAAGTTGGAATCATTCAAGAAACCAATCGTCGACCAGAACCGCGTCTCGAAGTCCCGCCAGGGGTACTTGCACTAGCCAAACACCAGCTTAGAAAACTCGGAATTACACCCTCAAAACCTACCCTGGGTCTTCATCCCGGGGCTTCTTTTGGGACAGCCAAACGATGGCTACCGGAACGCTTTGCCGAACTTGCGGACCGCATAGCAGAGGAACTAAACTGTCAAATCCTGCTTTTCGGCTCGGCAAGTGAGGAACCACTGGCAAAAGATATTTGTGGGCGTATGCGCCAAAAAGCCCTGAATCTCGTGGGTGCTACAACACTGCTTGAGCTTATGGCATTTGCCAAAATCTGCAACGCTTTCGTTTCAAACGACTCCGGCCCCATGCACCTTGCCGCTGCACTAGGCGTACCAGTAGTCGCACTATTCGGGTCTACTGACGATAAAGCTACCGGTCCATTAGGGCAGCAGGTTAAAATCTTAAAATCCTCTCCGGAATGTAGTCCCTGTCTCCTTCGGACTTGTCCCATCGATTTTCGTTGCATGAAAAACATCAAGGTCAATCAAGTTTATGACGCGGTGAGTCCATTACTAAGAACGATGAACCGTCAGGAAATTCCGCCATCTGAACTGGAATAGGCGTAAGTAATTAAAAAAATATCTTACACTAGGATTGAGAGGAAATAATGGTCTCACGCACGATCATTCAATCAATATGAAACTCACCATAAAAGAAAAAGATAACCTCCTCGGAATCATTTCTGCATTCCAGCGGCAGAAAATTGTTGTCTGGGGTGACATGGTCGCCGACGAGTTCCTCTTTGGAGAAATATCCCGGGTCTCACGTGAGGCACCAGTGCTAATTTTGAAACATCGGAAAAAGATCGTGGTCCCTGGAGGAGGAGCAAACGCCGTTAATAACCTCGCTGATCTTGGTGCCCAGGTCACTCCGGTAGGTATCATTGGCGGAGATGAAGCCGGCAATACTCTAATTCGCTATTTCAGAAAAAAGAAAATTCCAACCTCCTCATTGTTGCTGGTCAATAACCGAGTCACAACGACAAAGACCCGTATTCTTGCTGGCTCTGCTCATTCGCAACGACAACAAGTCATCCGGTTGGACCGCGAACCAAACCCAACCCTACCCACGGCGCTTCGGGAAAGGTTACGGCTCAAGACAGAAAAACATCTGAAATCTGCCGCTGCATTCCTCGTCTCTGATTATGGTTATGGAGCTGTTGACAAACACGCAGTCAATCTCCTGTGCAAACAAGCCAGAGAAAGTAAAAAGGATAGTTCTGAGCGAACGGTACCTGTCACACTGGACTCCCGCTACAGCATCCTTTCTTATCGCGGCTTAACCGCTGCCACACCAAACGAGTCCGAAATTGAAGAGGCATTCGGGGTCAAGATCGGCAACCACCCAAAGCGCCTTTACTCGTTAGGAGAGAGGCTCTTAGGGCAACTCAACTGCCAAGCCTTAGTCGTAACTCGTGGACGGGATGGTATGGTGGTTTTCGAATCAGGGAAACCTCCACATTCTCTTTCCATTTTTGGTTCTGATGAAGTGGCTGATGTCACGGGTGCTGGAGATACCGTGATTGCAGCCTTCACCCTTGCGCTAGCCACAGGAGCTAAGTTCCTCGATGCCGCCCGCATCGCCAATTGCGCTGCTGGGTTGGTAGTTATGAAGCGGTGCACTGCAACAGTTCAACGAAAAGAACTGGAGGAGGCCATCCGTCAGGCGTGAAAAATAAGCTTATTGAAAGAGGAAGGGTAGGGGAGTTTGGGTCCCGTTTGCGAGGTGCTGGCAAGAAAATTGTCTTCGCCAACGGCTGCTTCGATCTCCTCCATGCCGGACACATTCGCTACCTGGAAAGCGCAAAGATGCAAGGTGACCTACTGGTAGTTGGTTTGAACGGTGACAAATCCGTACGGAAACTTAAAGGAAAAGGACGACCCATCCTTCCTGTCTCCGACCGTGCGGAACTGATAGGCGCATTAGCCTGCGTTGATTACATTATTATTTTTGAGGAACTAACGGCTGGGAGCCTCTTAGATACGCTGCGTCCACATGTTCACTGCAAAGGAACTGACTACACCACCAAAACTGTTCCTGAAAGAAAACTGGTCTTAGCCTACGGAGGCGAAGTTCAAATTGTTGGCGACCCAAAAGAACACTCCACCCGATCCGTTATCTGTGAAATTATCACGAAGCACGCCCATGGCCGATAAATCCTTCCTTGTCGTGCGCCTCAGCTCACTAGGAGACATCGTTCATGCTCTCCCAGCTGTCTCGGCCTTGGCAAAAATGCCCTCAGCAACGGTTGACTGGGTGGTCGAGACTCGATATCGAGATCTGCTGAAGGATAATCCCTACCTTCGTAACGTAATCGAAATTGATACCTTGGGCATAAATGAAGAAAGGTGGAGCTTCAATTCACTTATGGCCATACTGGAAAGCGTAAGCATTCTTCGTAAGCATCGCTATGATGCAGTGGTTGATTTTCAATCATTGCTAAAAACAGCGGTATTGGCCCGGTGCGCCGGCTCCGATCAAAGGATAGGATTCACAGGGGATTGGGCAAGGGAGCCGATGGCAGGAATCCTATACACTCGTAAGCTTTGCATTCCTCGACAGGTCCACGTGATCCAAGCAAATATTTCACTCGTCGAATCTCTAGGTGCACGAACTAATCACTGGGAATTTCCTCTACCTGACGACATTGCAGAAACTAGGAATCCAGAGATACTTGATTGTAAATCCAGGAGGCGGATGGGAAGCAAAGCGTTGGTCCCTGCAGAATTATGGGGAGCTCGTACGTCAACTATGGAAAGTTTCTTCCTTGCCAATCATTCTGAGCTACGGCCCAGGAGAGGAGCAACTTGTCCATGACGTGCTCCGGCGGGCAGGAACAAGCAACGCTATGACCTTCGCGACTGACATCCCAGAATTTATTGCGTTGGCAAGGCGAGCAAAACTTTTTATCGGGACTGACACTGGACCTCTCCACTTGTCAACAGCACTAGGAACTCCAGTGGTAGGAATTTACGGTCCCACTGACCCGACAACCCACGGGCCCTTTTCCCCCGTTGACATTGTCCTTCGAAATTCTGACCGAACTTCTCACAGCCGGCGAAGCAAAGACTCTGCTACCATCGAAGGGGTTTCCGTGGAAACAGTTTTGGAGGCGGTTCGCAAGAGACTAACTGAAACTCAATCTTAGACATGCCCAAGACCCTTCTCAGCTTAACTACCCATGTCCGCGTACCTTTAGGCTATGTGCTCGGATTTACCTATATTCTTTTCTCTCAACCAAATCCATTGTCGCTTTATGTCGGGATACCAATCGCCCTTTTAGGATTATTTCTTCGTGGGTGGGCAAGCGGACACCTTAAAAAAAACCTCCGGCTAGCCACAACGGGGCCTTATGGTTACTCTCGCAATCCGCTCTACCTGGGAACCTTGCTACTCGGGTTAGGTTTCTCTATAGCGGGGGAAACTTTACTTCTTGGGGTCGCTTTTCTCTTGATAATGTTACTTATCTACTGGCCTGTAATGCGACAGGAGGAAACAGCGCTAACTCACCAGTTCGGTTCCGCGTACAAGGCTTATGCATCTGAGGTGCCGCTTTTCTGGCCCAGCTTAAAAACTTCAAGGACGAGAACGGAAAATTTTCAGTGGATTCTCTATCGGAAAAATCGAGAATACCAAGCGGCTGCAGGATTTATGGGAGCCGTAGTCTTCCTTTACCTTAAATTCTGGCTTCGGTAGCTTCACGTCAAAAAGAAAAGAGCTTGAGTGGCACCATAGAATCTATCGCCGCCTAGTCGCTCCTGGTCAACCTAGCAGCGGTTTCAATATGAAAGGCGTGAGGAACAATTCCGCCAAGTCCAACGAAGAAGGTTTATACCCCCCTTTTTTTAATCAGATATGCTAAGTCGCAAGCCAGTGTAAACAAGTTTTTCCACTGTGACCTGGCATGTCTCTGGCAACGTGTAATATGGAAAATAGAGATTCAAAGGTAAAAAAGGCTTAGCCGTGGAAGCTGATAATGCTCGAAAAGTTGCTTCTTTAAGAGTTGTTGCTCAAGGGTGGCCATCTGCATAGCATTCATCTTGCTCCGATAGGAGGCCAGAGAGCCCCTTACATCCTTGTGAATACCTCCCAATAACTCCTCACTGGAAGCTTGCGTTA
>CAZSDV010000008.1:5997-21612 GCA_964605715.1 uncultured Acidobacteriota bacterium | reverse complement strand
CTGGTACAGCACCTCCTTTGCATTGTCCAATTTCTGCTCAAGGACCGACAAGCGACTTTCTAGTGCCTCCGTGTCAATCCTTTCCAGCGCTTGATGCGCAGTGACTAGCTCCTGTAGTGAGTGGACCAAGGGGGCAAGTGCTATTCTGACCTCATTTTTTCCTTTTTCCTCTGTCCACTTAACAACTTCACCTACTGAGCGGGCACAAACCACAAGAAAATCCAAGATCTCCTGTTTTGAAAAAATATCATCATTCTTTCGATCTGAGGAAGATTTCTCTGCGCCAGGGTAGGCGGTTAAGTGCTGTTCTACGGCCTCTGTTACAGATTGCGCACAATAAGCCAGGCCATTGATCTTACGTCCTTTTCTTGGACGAGCATTATATTTCTCAAATGCACGCTCGATTCCTACTAAAACTGCGGCAAGTGGCCACTTGGACTCTTTCCACGACTCGATCAGTGCCCAGTCGAGAGTGGAAAGTAGGGCTGGTGTCCCACGGCACCGCTGGAACCGTTCTTCAATTTCTGTAAAGTAGTTGAAGTAATTTTTCACGCCGCTACGGTTAGAAAGGAATGTTCGGCTTTCTGTCTTTCTATAGCTCTTGGAGGACCACTCTATTTCTCAATATCCTGATTATTGTTCTTGCGGTTTCGATCGAAAATGATACGCAGGCCCTCAAGCGTCAAATTCGGATCAACCAGAGGCTTAAACCGGGAAGCCCCTGCCATCAATTCAGCCTCACCTCCAGTCGCAATCACGCGCATTCCGTTACCCAGGAAATCATGAAGTTGTTCAAGAATCCCGTCCATGAGCGCCAGAAATCCATAATAGAGCCCTGACTGTATACTTCCCACCGTACTGGTACCAATCAATTTTTCCGGCAGCCGCACCTCAACTCGTGGCAATCGCGCCGTTCGGACAACCAAAGCCTCTGCGGCAACTCCGATCCCTGGAGCGATAATACCGCCCAGGTAAGCTCCCTCAGCAGAAATCGTATCAAAAGTGATTGCCGTTCCAAAATCTACCACCACACAAGGACCACCGTACTTTTCAAAGGCTGCTACGCCATTAGCAATTCGGTCAGCGCCAACCTCTTGTGGATTATCGTAATGGATGGCCATGCCAGTGCGCGTACCTGGCTCAAGAAATAGAGCCTTACGTCCGAAATACCCCTTCGCCATTTCCGCGAGAACAGGATTTAATGGCGGGACAACGCTCGAAATCATCAGCCCCGTAATCTTATTAGGATCAATCCCATCGAGCGTGAATAAGGTCCGGATCTGGATGCCGTACTCGTCAGCAGTTTGAGACAAGCCCGTGGTCAAGCGCCAGTGGGCCACCAGTTTTTTACCCTGGAACAGCCCAAGAACTGAATTCGTATTTCCCACATCAATGACGAATAGCATGGAAAAACTCGGAGCTATAGAAAGTAGAAATTCACTTTAACTCGATGATCTCCGCCGATATTAAACTCTCTTCCTTGCCGTCTTCACGGCAAACCCGCAGGGCTCCTGTAGGCTCCAAAGCCAAGGTAGTGGCCCTGAATTCCTCCGAGGAAGTCTTTATCCGAACTCGCTTTTCAGAAGCAAAACTCGACCTTTCCCCCCAACGGTCAGCAATGACGGACGGTCCTTCCGCAAGAAGAAGTTGATAATTGTGCTCCAATGCACGTAGCAAGGCGACTAAAATAGCCAGTCGAGAATACTCCCTTTTTCCCTGTAAGCGTAGCGACGTAGCGATACCCTTAAGCTCTGAAGGAATCTTACTGTGGTTAACGTTGATACCGATCCCGACGATTACGTAGTGCAGCCGATCAACTTCGGCATTCATCTCCGTCAGAATACCGCACGTTTTCTTTTTCCCAAATACGAGGTCATTCGGCCACCGAATATCTGCTTGCAATCCTGTGGCGGAATAAACCGCTTCCTGGACCGCAAGGCCTGCCATTAATGAGAGCATGGTGGCATGCGAGGGAGCCAGAGGTGGACGAAGAATAACAGAAAGGTAGATTCCTTTAGAACGTTCTGAATACCAGCTACGTCCAAATCGCCCTCGACCCGCCCTCTGTTCCTCAGCAAGAACCACGGTTCCGTGAGGCTCACCTTCCCCAGCTAACCTCATTGCATCATCGTTAGTTGAATCAGTTCGAAAGTAGTGAATCACACGATGACCAATCTGATCGACGCGGACATACTTGCGAACCAGTGATGGCAGAAGGATATCAGGAAGTTTCTTGAGCTGATAACCGGTGCCAGTATGACCGCGGATGTCAACACCCATCCCTCTAAGCTTCTCTACCCATCTCCAAATCGTCGAACGGGCTACGCCAATATGGTCGGCAATCTTCCCGCCAGATACGACAACGGTGGCGTTTTCAACCAGAAGGTTCAATAACCTGTCAATCCGTCGGTCTATGGCTCCAGTAAGCATGTGGACACCGAAAAATAACTCACCCGCCCTTAGGCAGGCTCCATTTGGAAATTAATATCAGCAGCGGGTGCGGAATGTGTCAGCATTCCGACGGCAATGTAGTCCACGCCCGTTTCCGCAAACCGGCGAATGTTCTTAAGATTTACACCACCTGAAACTTCAAGTATCACCTTTCTTTTTGCGCGAGCCTCCACCCGTTTGACAGACTCTCGAATAACAGCGGGGGCCATATTATCGAGCAACACTAGTTTAGCTCCGGCTTCCAGGGCTTCTTCTAGTTCATCAAGAGAGGTAACTTCGACTTCCACTGGCAAAGATCTTTCCTTCGAGCACTTCCTGAGTGCTGCTTTAAGGCCGCCAGCGAGTCGGATGTGGTTACTTTTAATTAATACTCCATCATCAAGCCGCATGCGGTGATTTTGTCCGCCTCCGAGGAGAACGGCATATTTCTCAAGTATCCGGAAACCGGGCAGGGTCTTCCTTGTATCACGCAATTCGGCACGCGTCCCCTTGAGTTGCTCAGCAAACTGTCTTGTCAAGGTAGCAACGCCACTCAGATGCTGCAGAAAATTCAATGCCACACGTTCCGCTGACAACAACTCCTGTGCAAGTCCCTTCACTTCGGCTAGAACATCACCTGGAAAAACACAGGTGCCTTCAGCAACAAGTTCTCGCCAACTGATGTCAGCTTCCAATTGCCGGAAAACTAGTTGGGCCACAGGCAAACCCGCTACAACCAACTCCTGTTTGGCAAAAAACTTACCCCTGGCAAGGAAATTGGGAGGAACAGTAAGGCTTGAGGTTCGGTCGCCACCTCCCAGATCCTCTTCTAGGGCTCGGCGAACCAGCTCCTTAACTTGGCTTAAAATCTCAGCCTGGTCTAAGAACAACAACTCGTGAAATTTAGAGGAGGACAAGGTCTCTCACCATAATGATTAAGTAGCAGGCAACCCTTAGTTAAGTTGCTCGAGTGCTTCCATTACCTTTCGGTACTTAGACTCGCAATCAGCCCGTCTCTGCTCAGCAGCCTCGACGACCGGACGGGGAGCGCGCTCGCAAAACTGAGTATTGGCAAGTTGTTCCTTTACCCTGCTCAATTCCTCCTCGAGTTTTTCTCTTTCTTTTTCCAAACGATTACGCTCGGAATCCCTGTCGATTTTCTGCTCGTAGAGAATTTGTACTTCAAATTGCGAAGTTGCACGTATCTCGCCCTGGCGTGAGATGAGCCGCCCGCGAATAAAATCAAGCGACTGAAGTTTTGCAAGATGTGCAATGGTTGTCTGGTGGCTGTGGAAAAGATCAACGAGCTTCCCATCTTCACTGCCAACGTGGGCGGGGGGCCGGATCTGGGCCGGAACTTTCATATCTAACTGGGCGTTCCGCAATGACACGATCAATCCTTGAAGTGACTCCATTTGGTTTTCAGAAACCCTATCCTTGAGTTCAGGTCGGACCATTTCCAAAGGATTCAAATCCAGGGAGTCATTGTCCTTAGGGTGTGGAAGCTCATGCCATAGCTCCTCAGTAATAAATGGCATAAGGGGATGGAGTAAATGAAGTGACGCGTCAAAGACGCGCAGTAGATTTACCCAAGAAGGCGAAACGTGCTTTCCCTTAAAAGCCTTCCCAATTTCAGATTTCACCCACTCCAAATACCAGTCGCAGAACTCATGCCAGAAAAAATGATAGGTTTTATGGGCAGCTTCGTGAAAGCGATAGTTTTCAAGCGCAACAACGGTTTCACTCGTAAGAGATGCCAGACGGGAGAAAATCCAACGGTCGGCTAAGGCTAGGTCTCCTTCTGTTTTTAAAGCCTCGTAGCCAAGCCCAGGAAGCGGTTCAAGTGCTACCTGAAGCTGTTTTTGATGATTGGCAGGAAGTCTCTCCAAATTCATTAGAATAAACCGGCCTGCATTCCAAATTTTGTTAGCAAAAGCTCGACCAGATTCAATTTTCTGCTTGGAGAAAGTGATATCGGTACCCGGGGCAGCGCTTACCAGTAAAGCGAAACGTACTGCATCAGTACCATAGCTATCCGTTACCTCCAGCGGGTCCATAACATTACCCTTTGTCTTCGACATTTTCTGTCTCTCAGCGTCGCGGACAAGTGCATGGACATAGACATGGCGAAAGGGAACGTCATTCATAAACTTCATTCCCATCATAATCATCCGCGCAACCCAAAAGAAGAGGATGTCATATCCAGTCACTAAGAGGTCAGTAGGATAGAAGCGATGAAGGTCAGAGGTTCTTTCAGGCCAACCCAGAGTGGCGAAAGGCCACAGGGCGGAGCTGAACCAGGTATCCAGAACATCAGTCTCTGGAGAAAGGTGAGATCCGGAACAACCTGAGCAGGCGGGCGGAGCTTCAAACCCCACATGAACCTCTCTGCAATCATTACAATGCCAGGCCGGAATCCGATGACCCCACCAGAGCTGTCGCGAGATACACCAGTCATGAATATTATGCATCCAGTCAAAATAAGTCTTAGTGTAGCTTTCAGGTACAAACTGAATCCGGTCTTCCTCAACCGCACGGATGGCCGGTTCAGCCAGAGGAGCAGTGCGAATAAACCACTGGGTTGAAACTAAGGGTTCAAGCACCGTCCCGCAACGCTGGCAGGTTGCCAAATTATGAGTGTGACTCTCTGTCTTAGCTAGTAACCCTTGCTCAGTAAGTTCTTTTAGCACTCGCTTGCGCGCCTCGAATCGCTCAAGGCCAGAGTAGATACCAGCCTTGTCATTCATGAGGCCATCTCTTCCAATCACCTGGATCTGCGGGAGATTGTGGCGTTCGCCAATCTGGAAATCATTTGGATCGTGCGCGGGAGTCACCTTAATCACTCCCGTACCAAACTCTGGATCAACGAACTGATCGGCGACCACCGGAATAACGCGAGCGACCAGAGGTAAAACAACATTCTTTCCCACCAGGCCACGATGGCGTGTGTCGTCAGGATGCACAGCTACCGCCGCGTCTCCAAGCATAGTCTCCGGGCGTGTGGTCGCAATGCTCAGATGGTCAGAACTCTCGGCTATTGGATACCTTATAGTCCAGAGTTTTGTCTGCCGCTCTTGGTGAATAACTTCCAGGTCACTGACTACCGTTCCACAACGGGGACAGGTATTGGTCATGTAGCTCCCACGGTAGATTAACCCGTCACGGTAGAGACGAACAAATGCCTCAATTACCGCTTTCGAATAGGCAGAATCCATCGTGAATCGCTCCCGCGACCAATCACAGGAGGCGCCAAGGCGAACCATCTGCTTCGTAATGGCACTGCCGCTTTCTTCCTTCCACTGCCAGCAACGCTCAACAAATTTCTCCCGTCCCATTTCCTTGCGGACTTTTTGTCCTTCGCGCCTCCAGGCAATCTCTGCTGCTGAACCAGAGGAGTGATCGGGAAGCCTTTCTCGGCCTAATTCGCGCTCCACGATCATCTGCGCACCAATGCTAGCGTGATCCGTACCCGGCAACCAAAGAACGCTTGCACCCCGCATGCGCTGGAACCGCATCAATACATCAATTTCGGTGTGCTCGAGCATGTGCCCCATATGGAGAGATCCGGTGATGTTCGGGGGGGGGATTACCAAAGAGTACCGTGACCGAGTTGCCTTGCTCGAGGCCTGAAACAATCCTTTCTCGGCCCATCGGCTAGCCCACTTTGACTCTATCGATTGAGGAATGTATACCTTATACATTTCAGCAGTAAGTAGTGATTCTCCTGGTCAGGATATTTTGAACAAGGCAATTTTACCGTTCCGCTACTATATCGACTGCTGAGAAGGCAGTCAAATCCTCAGGGCAGGGTGGAAAATTGAAAACTAGAACTTTTCGGTGTAGCATTCCTATTGAATCATCGGTAAACAAGGAAAAAATTTAAGGTCCACTTTCACTTATCTTCCGTGAGCAAAGATATGACTAAATCATTGAATGATTCACCCTTACCCTTGACCACCCTAAGTGAAGAGGAGAAGATTTTTTCCTCAAGTGTCCGCGAATTTGCTGCCAAAGAAATTGGTCCTCATGTGGCAGAAATGGATCAATCTTGTACTTTCAATCCTATCCTCATACGGCGCTTTTTCGAGCAAGGATTCATGAGTATTGAGGTGCCAGAGGGGTTAGGGGGCAGCGGCGGAACCTTCTTCTTGTCTGTGCTAGCGGTGGAAGCACTAGCACAGGTAGATGCCTCCGCTGCGGTTATTGTGGACGTGCAAAATACGCTGGTTAACAATGCCTTCCTCCACTGGGGAACGGATGAACAAAAAAGAACCTTCCTCCCTCGGCTTGCGAGCGATACCGTAGGTGCTTACGCGCTCTCGGAAGCCGCCTCCGGTAGTGACGCATTCGCGGTTGAAACGCGAGCGGTGGAGGATGGTAATTCCTACCTGCTTAACGGACAAAAGCTCTGGACCTCAAATGGCGCCGAAGCTGGCATCTTTATAGTTTTTGCCACCCTTGACCGTAAGCTCGGATACAAGGGGGTAACTGCATTCATTGTTGAACGTAAATCGCCCGGCTTCAAGGTAGGAAAAAAAGAGGACAAGCTAGGGATACGAGCCAGCTCAACCTGTGAGTTATTTCTCGAAAACTGCCGTGTCCCTAAGGAAAATATCCTCGGCCCATTAGGCAAGGGCTATAAAGTGGCAATTGAAACCTTGAACGAAGGGCGTATCGGCATCGGGGCACAAATGGTTGGAATTGCACAGGGCGCGCTGGATGCAGCAGTTTCCTACTCACAGGAGAGGAGGCAATTTGGAAAACCCATTTCTAAGTTCCAAGCCATTCAATTCCAGATTGCTCGCCTGGCCACCGACATTGAAGCCGCAAGGCTATTAGTGTACAACGCCGCCCGCAGGAAGGACGCGGGAGAATCTTTCCTAAAAGAGGCAGCGATGGCAAAATACTTTGCTTCACAGGTAGCTGAGCGCGTTGCGTCGCAAGCGCTCGAGGTCTTCGGTGGCTACGGTTACTCAAAAGATTATCCCGTAGAGAAATTCCTTCGGGACTCGAAGGTCGGAAAGATTTACGAGGGAACCTCCTTCATGCAACTTCAAACCATCGCCAAGGTGCTCCTTGACAACTAAATTGCTCTCAATCCTTGTGCAAAAAACAGGAAATCTATTCCTCCCGTTCGCTTGCTGTTCGGGCAAGTCTGTGGAGGCGTGCCCGAACCTTAACAACGTCAGGAGCTGATGGGGCGTAACGCAAATATAGCTCATATTCTTTGCGTGCCTCATCAACTTTCCCCATACCTTCTAAAGTGACAGCCAGGTTATAGTGTGTCAGGGAATTTGACGGCTCAATCCCCGCCACTTGCCGGTACTCCTCGATGGCCTCTTGAAACTCCTGATTAGATCGAAGAGCGTTGGCCAGATTCAATCTTATTGGAACATTATTGGGGCGGAGACGGATTACCTCACGGTAATGTTTAATAGCCTCCTTATAACTTCCCTGGCGGCGGAGGACAGCTGCCAGCCCAGCACGAGCGTCCACATAATCAGGCTGAACTCTTAATACATGGCGGAATTCATTCGCCGCGCCGTCCAACTCACCCAAACGCCATAATGCCACGCCCAGATTATGGCGTGTATCAGTTCGGTTCGGCTGCCAACGCAGGGCTTGTTGGAAATACCCCGCTGCAACCTTAAAATCGCCCTGACTGGAAAGAATCGTTCCGAGTATAGCCATGCCATCTGCCCAGCGAGGCCGGAGACCAATCCCTGCCTGTAGCTCCTTGATCGCTTTATCCTCATCGCCCATTTTCCAGTAAGCAAGACCTAAATTCCCTCTCGTTGTGGCATCATCGGGGCGAAGGCGGATAGCATTTTCGTAAGCCATCGCAGCCTCCACGTATTCCTTCCGAACATAGTGGGTATATCCCAGCTCACGCTGAGCCAGAAAGCTGCTCGGCTGGATGGCAACCCCTTTTTTTCCAACTGAGGCCGCCCCATCCAAGTCGCCGATCTCTCTCAGTGCACTCCCCAGCTTTCGGTACAGAGAGGCGTCCCCAGGGCGCCATCGCAGCGCATCACGATAGGTTGGAACCGCAAGGTTATAGGAGCCGCCCTCAGCAAGTATATCGCCGAGTGCAGCCAGGGCTTCCGGATATGCGCTGCGGAGCTCGACGGATTTTTCCAACTGTCGCTGAGCCTCAACCTTGTCGCCTAATGCCTGAAGTACCATGGCTAGACGGTAATGATACTCGGGACTTTCCGGTCTAAGCCTAATTGCCTCGCGATATTCGGACCTTGCCTCTTCAAGTTCCTCAGTAGCCTGAAGCGCATTAGCCAGATGGGAATGGGCTTCCGGATCTCCAGGATTTAAGCGGACTGCCTCGCGATATTCCCGCAGGAACCCTGTGATGTTTCCAGCTGCCTCCAGGGCCTCTCCAAGATTCGACCGGTAGGCCAACTTCTCGGGGGCCAGGTCTACAGCCCTCTGTAATTCGAGAAGTGCACCTTCAAGATCTCCGGTTTTGCGCAGAGTAAGGCCCAGGGTTTCATGAAGCTCGGGGTCATCTGGTACCAGTCGCAGAGCCTCTTGAAATTGTGCAGCCGCCGCAGCGTGGTTGCCAACACCTAGATAAGTAGAGCCTATCTCCACGATGGCACCAGCATGATCAGGTTGAACTGCCAAAATTCTTCGAAACTCCCGCAAGGCCCCACCAAAGTCGCCTGCCTGCCGAAGGGCCATGCCCAAATGGAAGCGGAAGTCAGTATTATCTGGGCTAAGAAAGGCAGCTTCGCGATAGTGGCGTATGGCCTCAATAAGGTTCGCCTGGGCTTTCAGTAAGTGAGCTAAATTGAAATGGGGATCAGGATTAATTTGGTTAAGATCAATACCACGTTGATACTCAGTAATAGCACTGGAAACATCACCACTCTGGGCCAAGGCAGCGGCTAACCCCATACGAACTTCTTCATTTGCAGGTGTTATTTCAACAGCCTGGCGATAAAACTTAATAGCCTGCGAGTATTGCTTGGCCTTCTGGAAAGTTTTTCCTAGACGCTGATACAACTCCGCATTTCGTGGAGATAGAGCAAGGGCACGACGGTAAACATCAACAGCTTTTTTAATTTGCCCTGTATCAGCTAGGACGCTACCAAGATGGAGAAGGGCTTCGAAATGATCGTCCTTACGGCGAAGCTCAGCCTGGTATTCTTCTATCGCCTCCTTGAGTTGACCTTGAACCTCGAGGAGAATACCTATGTTGATATGTACCCCAGGGAAATCTGGCCTCAGGCGTGCCGCTTCACGATACTCACGCAGTGCCGCTCCTAAGTCCTTGCGAGCCGCGAAAGTATTAGCCAGGTTGTAATGAGCTTCAACATAATTGGGTTGGAGTTTCAGGGCTTCTTGGTAGGCGTCGGCAGCCTTAGACCAATTTTTCCGTTGATAATGCTGATTACCGAGGTCGAGATAATCTCGAGGAGAAGGGTCCTGCAGGAGTGCAGTAGCTCTCACCTGAACCGGAGCAGATGATGCCCCAAGGGCCAGCGCAAAGGAAATCCCGACGAGCACCGAATTCCCAAACCTTCCTCTTTTTCCTAGAGTTGGCCACCACATTACTAATCTCTTGTATCTCCCAGTACCATAACTTGATGCCCCTCATTGAGATCCTAATTCCACTGGGAAGCTCGGCTTAAAAAATGCGAAAGGAGGGACTCGAACCCCCACCCCTTGCGGGACCAGATCCTAAATCTGGCGCGTCTGCCAATTCCGCCACTTTCGCACCGAGGTACAATTTCATCATAGCATGGTCCCAAAATGGGAGAAGATTAGTGTCGGATGGAAGGTGAGGTTAGCCAAGATCTCCAAGAACGTTCCATATCTCTGAACCATTTTCCATGCGTTGATCTCTTCTTGCAAGCAAATCCATCAGCGTTATAGCAAGCATGTAAAATTCCAATCAATGGTCCCAAAAGAAACTGGACTCTTCAATAAGTTAAATTGGTCTCCAATTTGAAGGACGGTTTATAAAGAGATCAAAAATCTTCTGCTTCTCCACCTACCCGTTCCTTTAGGCATCATCTGAGTCCCTATGGTTACGAGATCCAAAACACAAATGCCAAATCAGATTTAACTAAGGACTCAGATGCTTTACATTAATTTTCCCTTGACAAGACTACAGGGTGCGGGCATGTTTATTGGCCTCTCTAGGTATGAAGGTTTACCTGCAGCACGCTTCGCGGGCCTTGAGATAGATCGCCAGAAAATGGGCAGAAGAAACAGGATATTAAAGGGCATGAAAGTTCGTGTCTGTTATCACAACCAATGCTTTGACGGCGCCGCATCAGCGGCGGTTTTCTCTCGACTCTTTTTGGAGAAAATCAGCCAAAAAGCTGAGTTTCACTACACAGGCCTCGCACATCGCGCTGGTCAATTGTTCGACGAAGGCCTCCTTGACAGCAATGAAAATGCAATCGTTGATTTCAAATATTCATCTTCTCCTCAACTTACATGGTGGTTTGACCATCACCAGAGTGCGTTCTTGACAGAGGCGGATGCCGAGCATTTCAAGAAAAGCAAAGGAGGGCGTAAGTTTTACAACCCACAGTTCCCGTCCTGTGCTGGTTTAATTGCGGACGTCGGAAAAAGCCAGTTCGGATTTCAAATTGACGTCCTCAAAGAACTACTCTATTGGGCTAATATCATAGATGGGGCGCAATACCCGGACGCAAAGAGCCCAGTAGAAATGAAAGATCCCGCTATCCGATTGGGGCTGGTTATTGAAGCTTCGCGCTCAGAAAAAGTCATACCAGAGTTAATTCGCGAACTTACTTTTCGACCCCTATGTGAAGTAGCCACATTACCTCATGTTGAGGAAAGTTTTTACCAGCTCTTTGAAGAACACCAGAAAGCGCTGGAGATATTGAGAGCCCGAGCGGTATTAGATTCTAGTGTGGTCTATTTTGACATTTCAGGAGAAGATCTCGACACCTATAGCAAGTTCATCCCTTACTATCTATTCCCTCAGGCAGTTTACTGCGTCGGGGTCAGTGCTTCGAAGGATCGCGCCAAAATCGCAGTGGGTACCAACCCTTGGAACTCAGCTTGCCACACCAGAAACCTTGCTAGTATCTGCGAGCGCCATGGTGGCGGTGGGCACGCAAAGGTGGCCGCTATTTCCTTACCTCCAGCCGAGGGGATCCAAGCCCGGCGACTGGGCCAGGAAATCGCCGAACTCCTCCGCCGTGATTTTCCCTAAAATCTCCGAGAATTCACTAAGTTGAAGAATGGGTCCTCTTTTGTTCTGTGGATATTTTCCCACTCACAATGAAAGAACTTAAGGTAAGGCAACTACAGGCATTGACGAGCCTACCCCAAGCAGGTTATTTTGGGCTAACTTTAACTAGAGGCTAATACACCCAAAAATGAGCAACGCACCTGAGATAGAAATTTCTGAACAGCCCATCCACGGGAAAATTATTGAGGCGGAGATTTCTATTTCCACGAATGCGGTCCAGCCACTGCCGCTGGCCTGCTGCCTATACGCAATCGAAGATGATAGGGGGATATGGTTGTGTGCCTATTACGGAACAAACCGCAGCAACTTCAATTTTTTGCCCCAAAAAGAGGAGGTAGTAGAAGAAAATAAGCTCGGGATCGCCTTCCAAAGCAAGAAGTTCATTCCCCGGGACCACTACCAACCCAAAATCTGGGAGGAATTTCAGAAAACTCACTTCCGGACGCTCGCCAGTCACTAGACTGCCTCTTCATCTTTCCCACTTGCTCTCCTACCCCTTTTAGTGTATTTATACATTGAAGGTATATTATTGCAAAAGAGGCCGAGGATCCTAAGGGCTCATATGGATAAATTTTACCGCAGAAACCAGATACTAGCGCTAATTTCTCGCAATCGAATCATGACGCAGGCGGAGCTTCAGCGCAAACTTTCACAACGGGAAATTCGGGTTACCCAGGCTACCATTTCCCGCGACCTAGAAAAATTAGGATTGGCCAAGACTAGGGATGGCTACACACTCATCACAGGTGGAGCTAAGCCTGAAACTTACCCTGAAATTTCCTTGGTCTTAAAGGAATTTTTACGTGAGGTAAAATTGGCTGCCAATTTGGTTGTCGTCAAAACCTACCCTGGAAACGCACACACAGTTGCGGTTGCTTTGGAGCGGGAGAGTTGGCCTGAGGTAGTGGGCGCTGTTGCGGGAGATGACACGGTACTGATTGTTACACAAAAACCATCTGCGGCTACCAGGGCACGCCGGAAAATTATGCGAATGCTAGCCCGCTAGATCAGATAAGTGGGGATTCGAAACATTAAGAAAGAAAGGGAGGCGGAATCCTTGAAAACTTCATCTGCCAGGAAGTGTAATTCAAAAGTTAATCGGGTGGTCCTCGCCTACTCGGGCGGCCTTGATACTTCCATTATTATTCCTTGGCTTAAAGAAAAATACGGTTGCGAAGTAGTTGCCATGGTCGGTGATGTCGGACAGGGTGGCAACATGAATGCTTTACGAAAAAAAGCCCTAAATACGGGAGCTTCAGCGGTTTTCATCGAGGATCTGCGAGAGGAATTCATCACTGGCTACGCTTGGAAGGCCCTACGGGCTGGAGCGGTATACGAAGGTAAATATCTGCTTGGGACTTCACTCGCTCGCCCAGTCATTGCAAAACGGCAGGTGGAAATTGCCTTAAAGGTTGGCGCGGACGGACTGGCTCATGGTTGCACAGGTAAAGGAAATGACCAAGTACGTTTTGAGCTCTGCTACAAAGCACTTGCGCCCAATCTTAAGGTAATCGCACCCTGGCGTGAATGGGAAATCTGCTCCCGCGAAGCTGCCCTGGAATATGCGAGCAAGCATAACGTACCCGTACCTGTTACCAAGCGTGAACTTTATAGCCGTGATGAAAACATATGGCACATCAGCCATGAAGGTGGCCCGCTGGAAACGAAACTCGGTGATCCGCCTGAGAGCACATGGAAGCTAACCACTTCACCTAAAGAAGCCCCTGACCGGGAAATTAAAGTTCGAATTGGATTCGAATCTGGTATCCCAACGTCGGTCAATAGTAAGAAACTTGCGCCCATTGCTCTTTTGAAAAAACTCAATAAATTAGCAGGGGAAAATGCCGTTGGTCGTGTTGATCTTTTAGAAAATCGGCTGGTAGGAATGAAATCTCATGGTGCTTATGAAACGCCCGGTGGAACGCTCCTCTACCTCGCACACCGAGAACTAGAAATGCTATGTCTTGACCGCGAAACCTTCCACTACAAACAGCATGTGGCTTTAAAGTATGGGGAACTCGTCTACTATGGACATTGGTTCACGCCTCTGCGTGAGGCTCTGGACGAATTTGTAGGCTCGGTAGAACGCTCCCTGACGGGTTCAGTAACCCTGGGCCTTCACAAGGGGAATGTCCGGATTCTCGATCGGAAATCCTCCCAATCTCTCTATGACGCCAGTATCGCTGCTTTTACCATGAAAGACGACTACAACCAAAAAGATGCCGAAGGATTCATTAATCTCCTGGGGCTACCCACAAAAATCGCTGCCCTAAAGCGATTGAAGGATGGAATTAAATGAAACTCTGGGGCGGCCGATTTAAAGGCGAGATAGACTCTGAATTCTTTGCGTTTTCAGAGTCTTTTTCCATCGATCATCAGCTAGTTCTATACGACATCCGCGTAAACCGCGCCTTTGTGTCTGAGCTTCGTTCTGTTGGAATCTTAGGTGACTCCGAAGAATCGTCCCTTGTGAAAGCCTTAGAGAACCTGACAAAGCGAGTTGAAGCTGACCCGAATTGGGCCAAGGACGAATCATCAGAAGACATACACACTTGGGTAGAAAATCAACTACTTAAAGAAACGCCAGTCGCTCGAAAGCTGCGTACCGGAAGGAGCCGCAACGACCTGGTTGCAACCCTAGCACGTATGTGGGTCAAGGATGCAGCCGGAAATATGCAACAGCTAATTTTAGAGTTAATTTCAGCTTTGCTGTCCCAGGCGAAAAAAAACGCGGAGGTGATTCTTCCCGGCTATACTCACTTACAGCGCGCCCAGGCAATTCTATGGCCTCACTTTTTGCTTGCCTATTGTGAAATGCTACGGCGAGATTGGGAGCGCCTCCAGGATTGTGCCAAAAGGGCAGATGAGCTTCCCATGGGCTCGGGAGCACTAGCAGGAACATCGATATCCGTCAACCGGGAACAGCTTCGGCAAGACCTTGGCTTTGCGCGCTTGAGCCAAAACAGTCTTGATGCAACCTCCGATCGTGATTTCATAGTGGAAACTACTTTCGCCTGCACGCTGCTCGCAACTCACCTAAGTCGTATGGCAGAGGACCTCATCCTTTACTGCTCTTCAGAATTCGGCTTCGTTGAGCTGGACGATGCCTATTCAACCGGCAGCAGTCTTATGCCACACAAGAAAAATCCTGACTCTCTGGAGCTTATTCGTGGCCGAGTCGGTAGGGTCCAAGGAAGGCTAACAGGTCTACTTACCACCCTTAAGGGACTCCCTTCCTCCTATGGGCGTGACCTACAAGAAGACAAAGTGGGGCTGTTTGATGCAGTAAACACTACAGCGGGTTCACTCAGGGTTATGGCACTGGTTATCGGAACGCTTCAGATCAATAAAACACGGATGCGTGAGGCAGCCGAAGCGGGCTTCCTCACTGCAACGGAAATAGCCGAGGAGCTAGCTCGCCGAGGTGTTCACTTTTCCGAAGCCCATGATACTGTGGGTCGACTGGTCCGGTATTGCGTTCAAAAACGAAAGACATTTTCGGAGCTAACCACTGAGGAAGGAAAAGAGTTTACTCCTCATTGGGATGATGCACTAAAAAAGACGGCAGATTCACTCGAAAACGCAATCGAAAAGAAAAATATCACTGGAGGTACAGCATTTTCCCAGGTCTCAAAACAGATCCAACAGTTCGACAAGGACCTTGCTGAACTCCGAAAACTTACTCCATGATGCAAACAATTAGATGGTAATAGGGGGATAGGATGTCTAAGCGACCCAATTTAGTCATCGGGGTTACAATAGCAATCTATTGTCTCGGGCTCATGATCCTGTTTGTGCCCCCTCCCGGAAAGTCGCAAGAGGAAAACCGCCTTCTCTATCTTACTCACTCTGCAGGCTACAAGCATAAGGTGCTCCCCATCTCTGAAAAAGTCATGAAACAAATAGAGATAAAAACTGGATACTTTACCGTCGAC
>CAZSDV010000008.1:0-5987 GCA_964605715.1 uncultured Acidobacteriota bacterium | reverse complement strand
TCAGGATCCAAGCTTGATCAACGCGGAAAATCTCAAAAAGTATGACGGGGTCATGTTCTATACAACTGGTGAACTACCAATTTCCGCAGCTCAGAAATCAGCCTTGCTCCAATTTGTTCGTTCCGGGCACGGCTTCATCGGAACCCACAGCGCCACCGATACCTTTTATGAGTGGGCCGAATATGGTCATTTAATTGGTGGGTATTTCGACCAGCACCCCTGGCACGAAGAAGTCTCAATCATTGTCGAAGATCCAAAGCACCCCTCAGCTAGACACCTAGGAAAATCTTTTAAAATTACAGATGAAATTTATCAGTTTAAAAACTTTTTCCGGGAAAACGTTCGAGTGCTTCTCTCGCTTAATACCGATTCTGTCGACCTGAGTAATCCGCAAGTAAATCGCACCGACGGAGACTTTCCAATTGCATGGTGTCGCAATTACGGGAGTGGGCGAGTTTTTTATACGGGGCTGGGGCACCGAGAAGAAGTATGGCAGGACGAGCGCTATCAAAAACACCTAGTAAATGGTATCCGCTGGGCTATGGGTGAACTGCCTGGGAGCGCTTCACCCCGGCCGAAGCCAGTCCCTCACCCCATTACCCCTTAAAGCTCATCACCAGTTCACGAAGGCGACACATGTATCTAGTAGGTTCAGCTTTGGCATCACAAACCTCGATCTTTGAGCAAAGCTTTCTATTGAAACGCAGGAGAGTTTTTTGCAAATCGTGGGAAGCCACTAAAATTCGTTCAGCCAAACCTGCAAACTGTGCTGTAACAAGAATATTCATCCAGCCCCTCAAGGGACATTGGAGATAAAAAACTAGAGGTCTGTGCGTGTATCTAGCTGCCAGACTAGCTGCTGGCAGAGCCCCCGATCCTACAACATAAATTAATCGAACTCTGTGATGTTCAATTAACTGGATAATATCCCGCGCGGCGCTTGAAGCGTGCCGGAGTATGTTCCACGACCTACCATATCCCCAACAACAAGAGGCGGTCAAAATCCCCTTTGCTTCCAGTTTAGGACTAACCGGCTTTCCACTCTGTCTAACCACCAGAGGTTGATAGTCAATGCTCAGAGCTTCCAGGCAGCCTTCAAGCTGCCCGTCAGTTAATCCATTACTATTTAGGATGAGGATTGTGGGCTTCAAGCTGGAACCTCTCATAGACTTAGGCTACTCTTAGCGCTCCCTCTAATAACCAATTAATGAAATGATATTATACGATTATATCGAATTTATTCATAAAAAATCGTATAATATTGATCATGGCATTACTTCGCATCCCTGAGGCCGCTAGGCAACTCGGCGTTAGTTTGCCAACACTCAAGCAGTGGATCTACCGACAAAAGATTCGCTCCGTTAAGACCCCGGGTGGACACCATCGAATCCCGGAAGAGGAAATAAGTCACCTCCTTTTCGGGCAATCCCAAAAAGGTGCCCAGCGTTTCACACCCTTGCACGGAAAGCAAACTAAAGACCCTTTGGCCTTCAGGTTAAGCGGCAGAAATCGTCTAGTGGGTCGCGTGGTTGAGGTCGAACAGGAGGGCCTGCTTGCCAAAATAACACTAGACGTGAGCGGCCAGACAGTCACCTCTATTATCACAAGGGATGCCTGCAGCGACCTTGGGCTTCGCGCGGGACAAGTGGTTGCAGCGCTTATTAAAGCAACTGAAGTAATGATAATTCAGTCCGCTGAGGAAACTGAGAAAAGAGAAGGTGGCCGGTGAAACGTACTTGCACCATTACCATTTTTTCCTCCCTCATAATTTTCCTTTTGGCTGGGCTTTCGTGCCATCCAAAACCCAGCCGGCCGGGTGCACTAATTGTGGCTGTAGCAGCCAACCTAAGCGGGGTATTCCAAAAACTAAGTAAGGACTACGAAAAACTCACAGGTTCCCGCGTTACCCTTAGTATTGGTGCCACCCTTAGCCTGGCCCAGCAATTGCGTCACGGAGCCCCCTTTGACCTTTTCGTCTCAGCAGATAAAGAAACCCCCCTCAGGCTTAGCAAGGAAGGCCACCTGGTATCCGAAACCGTAAAAGTCTATGCCCGAGGTCGACTTGTAGTATGGGTGCCAACGTCAAAAAATACTTCTATTGAGAAACTGGAAGATCTGCTCAGGTCAAAAGTTACCCGTATTGGAATTGCATCTCCTCAGATAGCCCCTTACGGCAACCGTGCACAAGAATCTCTCGAGGCCATTGGGCTATGGAAAAAGTTATTGCCGAAGATCGTGTTTGGTGGGCATGTCAAGCAGGTTCAGCAGTATGCCATATCTCGAAATGTGGAAGCTGCCTTCCTTCCTCTCTCACTCGTTCCATCCATCGGAGGCCAGTTTTTTCTAGTTAATGAGCAATTGTACTCACCCCTTGACCAGGCTTTGGGCGTAGTAGCATCCAGCCACAATCAGGAAAAAGCTCAACAACTAGCTGATTTCGTCTTAAGCACGCAAGGCCAGGCCTTTTTAGAACAAGCGGGTTACCACGCGGAGGGAGGGGTGAATCCATGATTTCCTTCCTCTCCATTAAGGAAGTCAACTGGTATCCAGTGTTCCTTTCCTTCCAGGTAGCGACGATAGCAACAATAATAGCCTTTGTGGTGGGAGTATCAACAGGTTGGCTGCTGGCGCGAAAGAGATTTCCTGGCAGGGAATTCGCTGATGCCCTAGTGACACTACCGCTGGTCCTTCCACCGACCGTTTTGGGGTACTACCTACTAGTACTCCTTGGGGCACATAGTCCAGTGGGCCAATGGTTCAAAGAAATATTCGGCTTCCGGCTAATTTTCACTGTTCCAGCAGCCGTACTTGCAGCGGTCTTGCACGCCTTGCCACTACTAGTGAAGTCGGTCCGGGGAGCATTAGAAGACCTGGGTCCTGATTGTGAAATGATTGCACGGACACTGGGGGCATCTGAGTTCCGAGTCTTCTTGACTGTCACTCTGCCCCTGGTAAAACGCACAGTACTTGCAGCTACTGCACTTGCCTTTGCCAGGGCATTAGGAGATTTCGGCGTCACTATCATGATTGCAGGAAATATACCCGGAAAAACGCAAACAGTAGCCGTGGCCATCTATGACGCAGTACAGGTAGGACGGGAGAATTATGCCCTGGTTCTTGCAGTCATTATATCCATTGTCTCTGTAACGATCCTTTATTCGGTAAACCGCTTAACGGCTCCACGGTTACAAAGGTAAAAGGCAAGAAATAAATAGTGCTTGAGATCCAACTCAAAAAAAACTTTCTTGAAGGAGGGTTGCCCTTTAAGCTGGATGTGAGCTTTCAGGTGAAACCTGGAATTTCAGTACTGTTCGGCCCTTCTGGTTCAGGCAAGACCACCATTCTGGCCAGTGTTGCTGGCACTTTGCGACCAGACGCCGGTCGAATTCTGGCCGGCAGAGTATGTTTTTTTGACGCCAGAAGGAAGGTTAATCTCCCAATTCGAAAGCGGCGAGTAGGCTACCTCTTGCAATCCTTGGCGCTATTTCCTCACCTGACGGTTTTTGGAAATGTTGCTTACGGACTTGGAGGCATTGCATTGCGTGGTACGACTCGGTCCGCGCGTAATTCACAGGTGGAGGTCCAGCTCCAAAAACTACACATCGCCCACCTAGCTAACCGCTACCCTAGGCAAATTTCCGGCGGACAGCAGCAGCGGGTGGCGCTGGCTCGTGCACTAGTAAACAAGCCCCGAGTAGTACTCCTCGATGAGCCTCTCTCGGGACTTGATTTGCCGGTGAAGCAAGAAATACTCAATGATCTCCGTAGTTTGGTATCCCAACTCAAAATTCCCCTACTCTACGTGACGCACGACGTGCATGAGGCAGCTCGCATTGGAGAAACGATGATCGTGCTTGAAAATGGGCGCATTATCGCAAACGGGGACCCAGTCACAGTGATCAAATCTCCCGTGAGAGAGACAGTGGCACGACTTGCAGATGTAGGGAACATTTTTCAAGTCCGCCTTATTAACAAGAACGTTGAGAAGTTCGCCCAGACAGTGGAATTCGACCGCTGTCAGTTGCATATCCCGCTTACCCGCCACCCGGTAGGAAGCATGCTTCGTTTGGCAATCCATTCGGGAGACATCCTGGTTGCCACTGAAAAGCCCAGGTTTATAAGTGCTCGGAACATCCTACAAGGAAAGATTACGTCCATTGAAAGAGGTGATCCCCAAGTTTCCTTAACGGTGGACTGCGGAACGATTTTTGAGGTGCGCCTCACCACCCAGGCAGTCGAAGATTTAGGATTGGGACCCGGTAAGCAGATATGGTTGGTTATCAAGGCCTACTCGTGCCATATTCTGGAGGAGTGATCCATTAGGCTAGTTTCTGAGCAACGCAAAGATTCCGCATTGAAACTTTTACCCTCGCCCGTGGCAAAGCAATAAATTACAATGGAATTACCATAGTTATAAAACTAACCTGAGGGAATAAATGGACCCGAGCCCAGGAAAATTCCTTTCTGAGATTATTGCCGCCCGTCTTAAGTCGATGAGGGAAGCGCAGGCGCAAGTCCCACTGAAGCAAATTCAGGAAAAGGCGAAAAAACGGACTGAGAGGCGAGATTTCACTGGAGCGCTGTCAGCTCGAGGCGTAAACATAATCGCAGAGCTGAAGAAAAATTCCCCTTCAAAAGGGAATCTACGGAAAGACTACCAACCAGAAGCTATCGCCCATTCCTATGAGCAAGCTGGTGCGGCAGCGCTGTCCATTTTAACCGAGGCAGAATATTTCCAAGGTTCACTTGATCACCTTCGCCAAGTGCGGTCTGCAACGAAGCTACCTGTACTACGGAAAGATTTTATCCTTGATGAATATCAAATTTACGAGAGCATTGCTGCTGGCGCGGATGCCCTCTTGCTGATTGTGGCGGCACTGGGTAAAAATAAACTAGGACACCTAACCCGCCTCTGTCAAAACCTGCAAATCGAACCGTTGGTAGAAATTCATTCGGAAAATGAACTGGAGATGGCGCACGGAGCTGGGGCAACACTTATCGGTGTTAATAATCGTCATCTTGGAACTTTTGAGGTATCCCTAACGACTTCACTCCGCCTAATTGAACGGATCCCACACAACTACGTGGCAGTGAGTGAGAGCGGGATTTCCAGTGGCCTAGAAGTAGCCCGCCTGAAAAGGGCAGGTTTTAGTGCCGTGCTTGTGGGGGAGCAATTCATGACGGCGCACGAACCAGGCCTCGAGCTCAAAACGATGCTGAGGAGTGCCCATGAAGAGTTGACTAAATCCTAGAGTTGGGCTGTAACGGGACCATGATTTATGTAATAGTTTCCCGCTCAGGATGGATAGCTTGCTCACTGTTTAGGGCCTTTGACATTTCCAATGCAAACTCGGGTAAAAATCTGTGGTGTGACATCTTTAGAGGATGCTCTTGCGGCTGTTGAGCTGGGCGCGGCGGCGGTGGGATTTAATTTCTACCCTCCATCTCCGCGCTATATTAGCCCCACTCGAGCCGCTGAGATTATCCGCCATCTTCCTCCCCAAGTGGACCCCGTAGGTGTTTATGCTGACGAGTGGAGAACGGAAAATATTTTGGAGATTGCCCAGCGTTCAGGTGTCCGAATACTTCAGCTCCACGGCCCTCGCATGCCTCAAACCGAGATACTCAATTACCCCATAATTCGGGCCTTTGCAGTAACCCCCGGTTTTGATCTCCACCAGCTAAGCCGATATAATACCTATGCCTTCTTATTAGATGGCTTCGCTGAGAAAAAGTTAGGTGGAACCGGACAAACGTTTGATTGGTCCGTTGCACGGGCGGCTGCGTGTTACGGCCAAATCTTTCTGGCCGGTGGGCTAACCCCAGAAAATGTTTGCGACGCAATTCGCACGGCTCGTCCATTTGCTGTGGACGTTGCGAGCGGCGTCGAGGCTTCTCCTGAGCGAAAAGATCGAAAAAAGATGGAAGCGTTTTTCGCTGCAGTCAAGAGTGCCGCAACCGACGAAGAGTAATCCCCTTCCTTTGGA
>CAZSDV010000007.1:42064-49628 GCA_964605715.1 uncultured Acidobacteriota bacterium | reverse complement strand
GAATCAAACCTGAAAAAGAAACGGCACGCCGTGTTTTATGTGATGGAATAAGTTCTATAAATGGTGAAAAAGAGAATAAATAACAGAACTGGCAGTCGAGTCTCGGAACCAATGCCCAGGCGCATTGTGCGCAAGCCTGCAGAACTGACTCTTCTTCGAAAAATTCCTGGTGTTGACGAGATTTTGTGCCGACCCGCTTTATTTGACCTGCAGAGTTGCTTTCCTCGAAAATTTTTGGTGGAGGCGACACGGGAAGCTCTTGCTAGACTGCGAGAAAATATCTCCCAAAAGAAAGTCCGGGTTATTGATTTAGATGCCTTAGAGCTAGAGATTTTGGCTATGACTGAAAAAATAGGACAATCATCTTTGGTTCCGGTGATTAATGCTACAGGTGTTGTTTTGCACACCAATTTGGGAAGAGCGCCACTTCCGCAGTTAGCTCTCGAAAAGCTGGCGAGGGAAGGATGCCAATATGGAAGCCTCGAATATGATCAAGGGCGCGGGTCTCGAGGAAGACGAGATACGCATACCCACCGGCTCCTGTCACACCTACTCAACACTGAATCAAGTCTTGTCGTCAATAACAACGCCGCTGCAGTATTCCTAACGCTAAACACTCTGGCTGAAGGTGGCGACGTTTTGGTATCACGAGGTGAATTAATTGAGATCGGTGACTCTTTTCGGATACCCGATATTATTGCTAAGAGCGGGACCACGCTCCGTGAAGTTGGCACCACGAATCGAACTAAAATTGCTGATTTTGAACGGGCCCTTACTGAACGGACTAAACTTCTATTACATGTCCACCCAAGTAATTTCCGTGTTATCGGCTTTACCTTGCAACCTGCACTTAAGGAACTCGTTGCCTTGGGAAGACGCAAGGGGTTACCCGTCATGGCAGATTTAGGAAGTGGTTGTTTAAGAGATTTGCGGCCTTTAAAAATTTCGGGTGAACCGACCGTTTCCGAAATCCTTGGTACGGGGGTAGATGTGGTGTCGTTCAGCGGAGACAAACTCTTGGGTGGCCCTCAGGCAGGGATTATTGCTGGTGGGCGCGCTACTCTGGATCAGATTCGTGAGAACCCACTGTTTCGGGCCTTACGGGTAGATAAGATGACGATTTCAGTTTTGGAGTTCACCTTGTCGGCCTACCTACGGAAAGACTACTCCGCAATACCTATTCAGCAAATGATCCACACTCCCCTGAAAGAGATCGAGGTGCGCGCCCATCGCGTTGCCCGTGACTTGAAGAGGATTCCTGGGCTCGAAGTAAAGATAGCGGAGGGCAGCTCGGTAATTGGAGGAGGTTCAGCTCCGGGCCAGGATCTTCCAACCAAGATTGTGGCGGTTAGCCATGACCACTTTAGTGCTTCAGAAATAGCCGATTACTTACGGGAACAGAAGCCCCCTGTTATTGCACGCCTGGAAAATGATAAACTTCTCTTAGATTTGCGAACCGTTTTTGAGGACCAGGAAGATAAAATCATTGGAGCACTGGTACAGCTTTCCGGAAAGAAGCAAGCTAAGCGATGATTGAGAAAACCCTGAAGAGATGGTTGGGAATTCAGTTTTTCTTGTCCCTGCTTGTGATCCTAGGTTTTTCTCTGGAGTCAGGAGTGGCTCAGGGTCACAACGCGTCTCAGCCTAACTCAGATTCGACCGCATCTTTCATAAGGGCTTGGGTGGGGGCTTTGGACAGAACTGATATGACTGATGCTCTCCCCATGAATTATCATATCCAGGAGCTCGTAATTCGATACGTGGAAGATTATGTGACTAGAAAGGGAGATTTTCAGTCAACCTCTTCAGTGGATCTACGCAGGGATTTGGAAATCTCAGTATTTGGTGAATTGAAGTGGCCGTTCCAAGCTATGGTAAGGACCTTTAAGCGCCCCTGGAAGGATGGCTACCTGTTAGGTGTGGGATATAGTCTTCGTTGGACCGACCAGAACCGCTTCAATGCCATCGGGTTATTTTTCATCCACGGAGGAAAAATAACCCGTCTCGGCGTGACTAATTTTGTGCCCGGAGCCAATTTAAGTTTCGAAATTTTTCCGGCAAGCAATCAGGACGAGTTTTTGTTTTTAGTCTCGGGTGTCAGAAAGGGAAAGTCTCATCCTCGCCTTTCGTTGGTGCTTTACTCCCTTAAGGAAAGTGAATTGAAGTCGTTGTGGGAAAGGGTGGATATTTATGACGGGAAGTTTCAAGCAGAAGATGCGGGCCTTCGGATTACTTATTTGAAGGAAGAAGAATTCATACGTGAAACCCGCTATGGTCGCTTACCTTCTCGTTACGAAGCTCTCTATTCTTGGAAGGGCTCAGGATATTCTCTGGAATATGATAAAACGGCTCCTCTTCCTTAAGATTGAAAGTTTTTGTTGTACTTTAATTTACCTTGCCCGCTCTACGTATTTACCCTCTTCAGTGCCCACTCGAATCTTTTCACCTGTAGAGATGAATGGTGGAACCAATACGGTCAGACCAGTCTCAAGTTGAGCTGGTTTCATAACATTGGAAGCTGTAGCTCCTTTAATAGAAGGTTCAGTGTCTATGACTTTCAGGTCAACTGTGACCGGAAGTTTGATATCAACGGGACTGTCGCCAAAGAACTCTATCTTTATGATCGCGTCAGCGACTAGGTATTTTTCTTTTTCTCCGACATTCTCTTTTGACAGACTAATCTGTTCAAAGGTTTCAAGGTTCATAAAGTGTAGCGTATCTGTGTCGCTATAGAGGTATTGCATCTCGATCTCTTCCAAAATGACTCGGTCCAGTTCGTCGTTGGAGCTGAATTTCAGTTCAATCAACGCACCGCTGCGCAGGTTCCTTAGCTTTGCCTGAACGAATCCCCTTTTGTTGCCGGGAGTTCTGTGGGCAACTTGATGGGTTGAAAAAAGATTTTTATTATGATAGATGACCATTCCTGGCCGTAGTAAGGTTGCCTGCATTTGATTTATCCTTCATGGTATAAAACCGGGTTAACTGGTCAGTTTTGGATCCAAGCCATGGCCCGGCAGGTCTTCCATCATTCTAATCAGGGTAGCCAACATCCGTCAATGTTATGGTTAGCTTTAGCGGCACTGACCCGAGATTAGATTTGCCTATAAGGGTACAGTTAAGGGTTCCCGCGTTGACAAGTTCATTAAGGTATAGTAGTAAAAGGTTTCAAAGATTACAGGCAGACTGGATTTGTCTCCAAGGATGTAAATATGTCGTCGGAGTTCGAGCAGAGCCCTTCCCAATCCCCTGCATCTCGAACCCTTGATGGGTCCCATGGCAAGATCATGGATTCCTCTCAGGTCGAAAAGGTTGCTCCGTCCGCGATCAAAATTCAGGCATCTCCAGCGCCTGAGAAGCGGGGCTCAGTCGAAAGCGAAGAAGACTTCGACCTAATGGAATCCATGGAATCCTTTTCTTCTCTCACTGTTGGTGAGGTGGTAAAGGGAACCGTCCTTAAGATTGCCAAGTCCGAGGCCATCGTGGACGTGGGAAGTAGATCAGAAGGGTCAATTCCACTGGATGAATTCTGCCTAGAAGATGGTTCGGTAAGTGTTGAGGTTGGCACCGAGATCGATGTTCTTATAGAACGTTACAATCAAAAAGAAGGAACAGCTAAGATTTCTTATCGTAAGGTGCAACAACAAAGAGTATGGAAGGATATAGAGGCTAGTTTTCATGAAAAGACAGCACTGAAAGGTCGTGTGATCGAAAGGGTAAAGGCGGGGCTTGTTGTTGACATTGGAATTCGAGCTTTCCTTCCTGGATCCGAGGTGGAGGTTCGACCGGTACGAAACCTTGATGCATTAATGGGGCAGGAGATTGATTGTTTGGTTATCAAAGTGAACCGGACACGGAATAATGTGGTGGTTAGCCGAAAAGCCATCCTGGAAGGAGAAAATGAACTCAGAAAAGAAGAACTTCTCAAAAAGCTAACTGAGGGAGAGGTGTTAACGGGCCGCGTCAAAAACCTTACCTCTTATGGGGCTTTTGTGGATTTAGGTGGCGCTGATGGCTTGTTGCATGTTACTGACCTCACCTGGGGTCGCATCAGTCATCCTTCCGAGATTCTTAAATTAGATCAGGAAATTTCAGTGAAGGTTCTTCACGTCGATCCGGACAACGGTAAAATATCACTAGGAATGAAACAGTTGTCTGAGGATCCCTGGAATGATATTCAGGGCAAGTATGCTATGGGAGGTAGAGCAAAGGGCCGAGTCAGCAATATTACTGACTATGGTGCCTTCGTAGAATTGGAACAGGGCGTTGAGGGGTTAATCCACGTCTCCGAAATGACGTGGGGTAAGCAACTCAGGCACCCGTCTAAGGTAGTTAAGGAAAATGACTCGGTTGAAGCAATTGTTTTGGATGTGAATCCATCCCAACGTCGTATTTCCCTGAGCCTTAAAAGAGTCATTGATGATCCGTGGGCAACTCTTATTTCTCGGTATTCCGCGGGAGCTATTGTCGAGGGCACTGTCCGAAATCTTACTGATTTCGGTGCCTTTGTGGAAGTTGAAGAAGGAGTGGATGGGTTGGTTCATCTATCTGACCTTTCCTGGGCACACAAAGCCAAGCACCCTTCTGTGATCTTGGAAAAGGGCCAGAAATTGAGGGTAGTTGTCTTAAGGGTGGACCTAGAGAAGCGCCGACTTTCATTGGGTCTTAAGCAACTCCAGC
The DNA here is from genome assembly GCA_964605715.1 of uncultured Acidobacteriota bacterium. Taxonomy (GTDB): domain Bacteria; phylum Acidobacteriota; class Terriglobia; order UBA7540; family JAPUME01; genus JAPUME01. Next base: position 44,951 of record CAZSDV010000007.1, on the reverse strand, counting down.
CTGATGTTTGGGAGTCTTTTTTTGCACGCGTCAAGATCGGAGATACGCTTCCAGGAAAGGTTTCCCGCAAGGTCCCTTTTGGTGTTTTTGTGGAATTAGATGAAGGAATCGAAGGGCTCTGCCATAACTCGGAGATAGGATCAGGAGGCGGTGAAAATTCTGTCAATGCAGTTGAACCGGAAAGCAGACTTTTGTTCCAGGTGCTTAAACTGAATCGGCAAGAAAAAAAGGTTGGGCTGGGCCTGAAAGAGGTTGACCAGAAGTTGTTTGCTGGACTGGCTAAACAGCAACCTCCTATCGAGACTGAGGACAAGACTCCAGTTAAGATGCAAAGGGTAGCCTTGGCTCGAGCTGAGCAGTCCATGGAATCTCACCCAGCCCTGCATTCTCAATTATCTCCAGAGAAATCTTTAGGCGCACAGAAACTGGTTGCCGAGGGTGAGATAGGTTAAACTGTGAATGTCTCTACGATGGCTAGCTCAGAAAAGTATTGAAATGGTAATATGGTTTTGGATTGAGGTTAGCAGGAGTGTTAGTGCAGTTAAAATACCAAAATAAAGAAGAGGGTTGCGAATAGCTTTCCGAGGATTTGCAATCGTTTACAAATCTACCTTATTGAGAGTGCTCTTCTGGCTACCTCTTAATATTGTGGTTGCTTGAGGAGTTTAGACTAAGAGAGAGTGTTCTGAAAAAAGGGAGTTCGTGATGACAAAAGCTGACTTAATTGATGAGGTATCTCGAGCAGTCGAGTTGGGGCGCAAGGATTCAGAAGTCATTGTCGAGACCATGCTGGAAAGCATCGTCAGAGCCTTACGAAATGAGGATAAGATTGAGATTCGAGGCTTTGGCAGCTTCCGAACGCGACAGCGTAACCCCCGTATTGGACGTAACCCTAAAACAGGGGAACAGGTGCAAGTTCCTGCAAAAAAAGTGCCATATTTCAAGCCAAGTAAAGAACTGAAGGTATTGGTCAATGGCGACCATCAAAATGCGGGAAATCCTGCCCCTATCAGTGAGTGACTGGTTTTCATGAGCCGTTCAGCCAGAAATAAGATTTCAGTGCTTCCCGTCCTGTTGTTTGTTTGGATTTGATACATGGATTACCTATGGAGTCCCTGGCGATACCGTTACGTTGCTCAGGTGGACCAGAGCGAACAGTGCGTTTTCTGCGAGAAGAGTGCCATGGGGCCTACTCAGGACGCAGAGAACTTGATCCTTTTTAGGGGTGAGCGAAACTTTATTCTCCTCAATCTTTTTCCTTATAATACCGGCCATGCCATGGTTGTTCCTTATGTCCATATTGCCGATACTAAAAAAGTTGACCAGAAAACTCTTCACGAAATGATTGAGCTTGCCCAGCAGGTCCAAGGCGCGCTGGAAGCGACCTATGCTCCTCAGGGTTACAATTTGGGAATGAATATTGGGAAATGCGCTGGGGCTGGTGTGGCTGACCATATCCATCTGCACGTACTCCCAAGATGGAATGGTGACTCGAACTTCATGACTGTTATTGGTGAGACGCGCGTGGAGCCAGAGTCTTTGGTTGCAACCTATGAGAAATTGCTCCCCTTTTTTACTTCCTCAAATAAGTAAATTTTTTGATATGCTCCATAAAAGATGAGAGTGTTTGACTCTATAGAACTTGGGACATAGAATCAATGCTGGGAAGCGAATCCGGTGAGAGCTGTTCAATGCCGGGAATTAGTTATCAAACCATTAATCCATAGGGTCATGTCCATCCGGTCCGGCCATATCATTTTCCTATTTTTTATACTTTTCTCTGTCGGGGTTGGTTCCCTCGGTGGCCTTTTATTTATTCATTCAACTGACCTGCCTCAGGTGCGCCAATTGCAGGATTACCGCCCTGATGTTATTACGGAAATATACGCAGCCGACGGGGAACTCATTGGCAGTTTTGCCCTGGAGCGGCGTATTGTGATTGATTATGAAGAGATACCTGAAATATTGCAGGATGCAATTATCTCCATTGAAGACAGGAGATTCTGGGACCATTGGGGGCTTGATATTCCGGGGATTGCTCGTGCGGCAATCGTAAATGTTTCTCGTTGGCGCCTGGCACAGGGGGCGAGCACGCTTACACAGCTCTTAACTCGTGTCCTCTTCCTTTCACCTGACAAGCGGTTTCGACGAAAGATTGAAGAAGCAATGCTGGCTGTACAGATTGAACGCAATTTTACCAAGCGTCAAATTTTTACCCTTTTCTGTAACCAAATTTTCTTAGGAAGCGGTAACTATGGGTTTCAGGCGGCATCCCAGCATTATTTTGGGAAGGATTTGGCAGACCTCACCCTGGCTGAGGCAGCGTTACTTGCAGGCTTACCGCAAGCGCCTAGCGCTTATTCACCCCTGCGGTTTCCGGAGCGGGCCTTGGGGCGGCGTAATGAAGTTCTCGATGCGATGCTAGTCAACGGAAAGATAACAACTGAAGAGGCGACTTTGGCCAAGGCTACTCCGCTTGGAGTTCGTGTTGCGGAGGAGGCCAATGATTTTGCTCTCTATTTCGTGGAAGAGATTCGGAAACAACTGGAAAATAAGTTTGGAACATCCATGGTTCATGAAAAGGGTTTACGTGTCCATACAACTTTAGATATGCAACTCCAACGCATTGCTGAGGTGGCATTGCGCGATGGGCTCCACGTTTATGACAAACGCAGAGGTTGGCGGGGAGCTAAATTAAACATCCTTCAAAATCCTCCGCCTGATAGCGATGGGCAACCTGCCACCTTGCTTACCTATAAGCACAGAGATTGGGAAAAATCTATCCGGCCTGGCGATTCTGTCCACGGGTTAATTACTTTGGTTCGGCCTGATCATGCTCGCTTCAAGGTGGGGTCTTTGAGGGGTAGATTAACCCGTCCTGACTTTT
>CAZSDV010000007.1:38390-42054 GCA_964605715.1 uncultured Acidobacteriota bacterium | reverse complement strand
TTGGACAAGAGCAAGGAATCCTTCAAGAATTTTCCGTCCGGGGGACGTAGTACTTCTCAAAGTCCGCGAGGTTAGTCGGGGCCGGGCCAGTGTCGAGTTAGCACAGGAACCTTTGGTTCAGGGAGCCCTCGTTGCACTTGAGAATCAAACCGGACGAATCTTGGCGATGGTCGGTGGATATGATTTCAAGAAAAGCCAGTTTAATCGGGCAACTCAAGCTTTACGCCAGGCAGGTTCATCTTTTAAGCCCTATCTCTATTCAGCTGCCCTGGTGCAAGGGTTTGGTCCCTTTGATACGATCATCGACGAAAAGTTTAGAATGAGGGAGACGTCAGGCCGCTTTTGGGCTCCACAGAATTACGACAGGAAATTTAAAGGGGAAATCACACTGCTTGAAGCGCTGGCTGAATCTAGAAATGTTCCTGCAGTCAAGCTTCTCCGGGAAGTAGGGATTCAGAATTTAGTTGACCTTGCCCATAAGTTCGGTATTACTTCGCCGTTGGTTGCCAATCTCCCTCTAGCGCTGGGAGCTTCTGAAGTACGATTGCTGGAGCACACTGCAGCATTTACGGCATTTCCAAATGATGGGCTTCGTGTTGTTCCTCGGTACATAGAGAGGGTAGAGTCTTATCGTGGGGGCCCTATAGGGGAGCACGGTCCGCAGGTCGTTGAAGTTCTTCCAGCATCCATCGCCCGCTTGGTAGTATCCATGCTTCGAGAGGTCATCAATTCAGGGACTGCAAGGCGAGCCAGGGATCTGGAATTGCCTGTGGCTGGAAAAACAGGGACTACAAACGACTATTCTGATGCTTCCTTTATTGGGTTTTCTCCTTCCATTACCTGTGGTGTTTGGGTGGGTTTCGATGACCGGAAGTCTTTGGGGTCTAAGGAGGAAGGGGCGCGAGTGGCATTACCGATCTGGATGGACTTTATGAGAAAGGCACACCAGAATAAATCCCCTGAGGAATTTACTTACTCGCCTCTCCTAGAATTTCCACACCAGGTGAAAGAGATACTGAACTCGGCCGGCAATCTCCAAGATGCAGGGCAATGATTACTTGCAACTTAACTTTTTTTCGAATTTCGTTCCCGAAAGTGATCAAAGCCCAAAGCAGGAAGATCGCTTGTTGTTCCCGTTAGGCTCATTAGTCTGACTCGTCTCCCTTTCGTTAATTTACCGATCTCGATTAGAGGGATGCCATCCACCCGGGAAGGAAGAAGTGCGATTTTATTAGGAGGAGCGGTAAAAAGCAATTCATAGTCTTCACCCCCTCTCAAAGCTAGTTTAAGGAGGTCTGATGATTTGAGACCTTTGGGAGGTCTCTTTGGTAGGGGTATACGGGCTGCCTCGATGAGAGCACCTACGCCGCTTGCTTGGCACAATCGATGGAGGTCCAAGGCAAATCCATCACTGACGTCAATCATAGAGTTAGCAAGCCGCTTTCTAGCTAGGATGGTTCCTAGTTTACAGCGAGGTATTGGGTAGAGATGGCGATGCATGGCCGCACGATGAAAAATTGTTTTTTTGGGGAACCGCGAACGTAGAAATTTCAGCCCTAAGCTAGATCCTCCTAGCTCGCCAGAGACGTAAATCTTATCTCCTGGCTGCCCGCCTGATCTTCGAATTCCTCCACCTCTCTTTACTTCTCCTACCAAAACGATATCTACCATTGTGGTGCGAGAGGAAATTGTTGTATCGCCTCCGACAATTTCAACTTTAAACTTTCCTGCAAGGGAGCGTAGTCCACGGTAGAAGTCCATGAGCCATCCTGAGGGCAAGCCCTTCCTTAGTGCGAGCGATACAAGCACAAAACGAGGTCTTCCTCCCATTGCTGCCACGTCGCTTAATCCACGGGCCAGGGCTCGGTGGCCTATTGAGCAAGGAGTTGCGCCATTTCGCAGGAAGTGTATGCCTTCAACCATTAAATCGGTTGTTAGGATAGTGTCTGTGCCAACTCTGGGATGGACTAATGCTGCATCGTCTCCTATACCTAGAATTGCTTTGCCTTGCGCACGACTCCCATGAATCTGGAGCCATCGGACAAGTTGTCTTTCATTCTGGATCACAGGCTGGGCTTCCAATGAATAAGGATGGCTTTGGGTTACTTTTCCATTCTAATCTATTCAAGCCTAATTTGTGGGAGTTCCGGTTATCTTGACTGCCTGATCGGCTTGTGTTAGCTTCCCTCAGGCAATCAGCCGCCATTTTAGATCATGGCCCAGACGATTAAAATACAAGCGGGCGAACAAAAAAAATACGAACCTGAAGAAGGCAAGAATCAGGAAGAAGAAATTCGAGAGAGAAAGTGGCAGTATGCGCTCGATTATGCCTCCCGTTTTGTCCGAAAAGGTGAGGTGGTTGCCTTTCCTACCGACACTTTCTATGGTCTTGCGGTGGATCCTTATAACTTAGCTGCCGTTCAAAAGCTCTACGACCTGAAAAAACGAGACCATCGCAAACCAGTTCTCCTGGCTGTAAGTTCGGTAAGTCAAGTTGAGAGATTGACTCATGATCTCCCACAGGTTTTTTATCGTCTTGCTGAGCGTTTCTGGCCTGGTCCTCTTACAATGGTACTTCCTGCAGCCAAGGATCTTCCTCCCAGGGTTACTGGGCAGAGTGGGAAAATTGCCCTTCGACTTCCGAGATGCGAACTGGCTGTCGCTTTCGTAGTTGCTGCGGGCTGCCCCTTGACCGCGACTAGTGCAAATATTTCGAAAATGCCTGAGTGCTCGACGGCACAAGAGGTTGAAGAGCAATTGGGTGATCGTTTACCCTTAATACTGGATTGTGGGCCTACGCCAGGAGGTAAATCTTCAACGATCCTCGAAGTTACAGAAAATGGGTGCCAGGTAATCCGAGAAGGCCTGATCAGCACCGATAATCTTGTTGAGTTTCTCTTTTAGCGGCTAGCCATGGCGACCCAAAAAACACCTGGCCTTCGAGTTAAGAAAATTTCGAGCCGCCACCATCCATCATTAAAAATATTTTCCCAAGCTCTCTTAAAAGGAAGAACGCGTGAAGGATTACTTGCCTTTGAAGGGCCTCACCTGCTAGAGGAGTCCTTGGATGCGGGATTCAACGTACGGGCTGTAATGGTCTCTTCCTTAGGGTGGAAGAAATTTGATCTGCTTCTGAATCGCTTGTCTCCGCGAACCCGCCTCATTGCAGTTCCTGAAAGGATTTTTCGGACCGTCTCAAATACTAACAATCCCCAAGGCCTTGCGGCCTTGGTTAAAAGAAGATCTGAGGCCCTGGAGGAAATCTTACATCAGCCACGATTGCTCCTGATCGTTGCTTGCGGAATTCAAGACCCAGGAAACCTAGGGGCCTTGTGGCGGGGAGCTGCTGCCCTCGGCGCTTCTGCCTTGGTCACGATAAGAGGAACCGTCAACCCATTCTTGCCTAAGGTTGTGCGGGCATCCTCAGGAGCGATTTTTCGCTTGCCTGTCTTTGAAAATTTGAACCTAGGAAACCTCCTTGACAGGCTCAGATCTTCGAACACCCTGATCGTTGGGGGAGATGCGAAGGGGGACACCCCTCTGCATGAGGCAGACTTTACAGTCCGTACAGCCCTATTAGTAGGACAGGAGGGCAGCGGTTTATCGGAAGAAGCCCAGCGTCAAGCTGACATACTGGTCCGGATTCCGATGCGAAGAGAAGTGG
>CAZSDV010000007.1:21031-38380 GCA_964605715.1 uncultured Acidobacteriota bacterium | reverse complement strand
CATGGCGGGAACATTGCTTCTCTATGAGACGGCACGTCAGTGGGGGTTTCGCTACACTCCATAAGTGGACCTGGGGTATCCTTGATACTATCCACTGACCTGTGCCGCAGCCTAGGTTATTTTTTGAATCATCCGTGTTTAGGATTCTAATGAGCCTATTTGAAACATCCCTGGGAAAACGTCAGAAATCAGAATCTTCCCCACTTGCTGAGCGAATGAGGCCAGAAACCCTAGACGATTTTGTGGGACAAGTCCACCTGATTGGCCCGGGAAAGCCTTTGCAGCGACAAATTGAGAAAAGTGAACTCACATCATTGATCTTATGGGGGCCTCCAGGGTCTGGAAAGACGACACTGGCCGGTATTATTGCCCACCAGGTTTCATGTAATTTCGTGCACTTTAGTGCGGTGCTTTCCGGAATCCGCGAGATCAAGCAGGTTATGGCTGATGCTGAACGGGTTCGCGGCTACGGCCGCAGCACAATACTTTTCGTGGACGAAATTCATCGTTTTAACAAAGCGCAACAAGATGCCTTCCTTCCGTATGTTGAGCGAGGCGATGTTATTTTGGTCGGTGCTACAACTGAGAATCCTTCCTTTGAAGTAATTTCTGCACTTTTGTCACGTTCCAAGGTTTATCGACTTTCGCCGCTCTCAACTGAAGAAATGACCATACTTCTCGAGCGTGCTTTAGTCGATCCTGACAATGGATTGGGTTCTGAAAAAATTAAAATTATGCCAAGCCTTTTGCGCCAAATTGCTATCTTTGCGAACGGCGATGCACGTGCAGCCTACAATACTCTGGAGGTTGCTGTAAAAATTGCACCGAAGCAACTTGATACGCCAGTCCAACTTACTGAAGCGATTGTAGAGGATGCCTTGCAGCAAAAGGTTTTGCTTTACGACAAGGCTGGTGAGGAGCATTACAATATCATTTCGGCGCTTCATAAATCGGTACGGAACTCAGAACCCGATGCAGCACTTTACTGGCTAGGAAGGATGCTTGAGTCTGGGGAGGATCCACTATATGTAGCGCGGCGATTAATGCGCATGGCGTCAGAAGATATTGGTTTGGCTGATCCACGTGCTCTTGGAGTTGCAGTGGACGCTATGCAGGCCGTTCGTCTCCTTGGCATGCCAGAGGGTGATCTGGCCTTGGCCGAAGCAACGGTATACCTGGCCGTGGCTCCCAAGTCCAATGCGATTTATGGGGGGTATTCGAGTGTGCAACAGGACGTAAAGAAAACTCTTGCTGAGCCAGTTCCTTTACATCTTCGCAACCCCGTCACAGGTTTAATGGCTGATCAAGGTTATGGCAAAGGCTACAAATATGCACACGATTATGCGGAGAAGCTTACAGCAATGGAGTCGCTGCCGAAAAGCCTACGTGGGCGTAGATATTATCATCCGACTGACGAGGGCCTCGAAGCGAAGATCAAAAAGCGTTTACAGGTAATTGAAGAGTGGCGGAAGCGACAGAAAGACATGGAAAAATAGTGTCTTTTTAGACTCTGGATATTCCTATGCATGTTTCGCAGGGATTTAGAATTCTTTTATTACCTCATGACGATTGATTCTCTCCTTAGATTAGCCCTGCGTTGACTTGTTTTCTCGTGGAGACTAGGATAGCCCTATTAGACAAGGCTCCCCTTGCAGTAGCCAAGTAAGATTTGGATTATTGCCTGACCAAAAATCTTGGCACTGCCTAATAACTTCAGTGATAGCTAGCGGCAATCTCTTTTTCCGGGGAGGCAAGGAACCAGAAATTATGAGCCTACTTGTCGTCGGTACGACCGCGTTTGACTCCATCAAAACCCCTTATGCGGAGAGTCCGCTCTTGCTCGGAGGTTCCGCTAGCCATGCTGCCGTGGCGGCCAGTTTTTTCTGTACACCCCATCTCGTGGGTGCTGTTGGGGACGATTTCCCCAGGAGATACCTGAATCTTTATGGTCGGCACCGGATTGATTTGGCTGGGCTACAGAGATTACCTGGTCAGACTTTCCATTGGTCCGGCGAGTATGAAGTGAACATGAACAATAGACGTACACTGAATACCGTCCTTGGGGTTATCGAGGATTTCAAACCTACTTTACCATCCAATTACGCTCGCTTGCCTTACGTCCTGCTTTGCAATATCGCTCCTGATATTCAGTCTCAGGTTCTTGACCAGGTGCAACGTCCTAAATTTGTAGTTGCTGACACTATGGATCTTTGGCTTGAAATTGCTCTTAAGTCACTTTTAAAATTACTCAAACGCATCGATTGCCTGGTTCTAAATGACAGTGAAGTTCGACAACTTACTGGCATTGACAACGTTGTGCGTGCTCTCCCAATGGTTCACCGTCTTGGACCTCGCTACGTTATCATTAAAAAGGGTGAACACGGATCGCTCCTATCTGGCCCAAATGGCCTATTTATTGCTCCAGCGTTCCCTCTTGCGAAGGTTATTGACCCTACGGGCGCTGGTGACTCGTTTGCCGGCGGTTTGATGGGTTACCTAGCCAGTACAAACGGTAGCCTGGAGAAAAACTTAAGGCAGGCTGTTATTCATGGAAGTGTTACTGCTTCCTATTGCTGTGAAGGTTTTGGCCTCAACCGGACCACGCGCATTACCCATACTGATATTCGTCGCCGAGTTCGCGAATTGTCTAAAGTGGCTGAATGGTAAAAGATAAAAACGTCATTGCGAAGGAGCCTAGCTATAAGTTGTTGATGCGTTTACTAAAAGATAAAATAGTTTATTCTCTCGGCATGAAAATCAAAAAATCTAGATACCAAAAACTAAAAAGTACAGGTTGGCATCAATAGATTGGAGAATCTTAAAACGCGCAAGGTCATTATCTCTTGAAGTCACTGTCCCAAGATGATTTCATCCTCCACTGATCCATCAATACGAAGAGGCTTACACTATGGCAAAATTGGCACTTGTTTATGGTATGCGGTTGCTTCCTGCTGAAGATCTCGCCGAGGTACAGGCAGCTCAGGTTAAGCTGAAAAATGGAAAGTCCGCTCATGTTAGCATGCACTTAATTGAAGGTAGTCGACAGGAAATTGAAGGTCAATTGAACGAGAGCATTAGCGCCTTTTTTGATTTCTACCCAGAAATCTGAACCCATCGGGCGACGTTCTTATCTGATTTATTTGTCTAGGTTCGGCAGTAAGCCCGCTCTCGTTTTTCAAGATACCGTTGGTGGTATTCTTCAGCGCGGTAAAATTCAGATGCGGCAGCAATTTGGGTTACAACCGGTCGCATGAAATGGTTGCTAGCATTTAATGAATCCTTGGAAGTCCTCGCTGCTGCTTCCTGTTCAGGTGTACCAAAAAAGATAACGGACCGGTATTGAGTTCCTATATCTGGACCTTGTCGGTTAATCGTCGTCGGGTCGTGACATCCCCAGAAAACATCAAGTAGGTTTTCATAGGAGACCTCAGCAGGATCGTACTCCACTTCGACTGCCTCAGCGTGGCCGGTTGTTCCTGTGCACACATCTTCGTAAACTGGATCCTTGACAGTGCCCCCCGAGTAGCCCACTGCGGTCGATTTCACTCCTTTGATTTTTTGAAATACGGCTTCAACTCCCCAGAAACATCCTGCTCCAAACGCGGCCCTTTCCATAAAGTCACTCCTGTGAGGTTTAGTTATAAAGACAAGTTCTAGCCAGATTAAAATAACAAATACATGATCTATAAGGCAAGTTAGTTACGGGTTAATTGGCAGTCGCACTGAAATATTATTCCCTAGGAGGGTGCATAGCAATTATGTTTTAACTTGGGAAAATATCCATAATCCCCCTTACCATGGAATGAAGCGATTTGGGATATTTGTGCATTTCGTAATTAAGGGGTAGGGTATGGAAGGGTTGATGTGCACTGCATTTGTTCAGATTTCTTGAATGGGTGGAGGCTTGTGTTTGTTTATAAAAGTGGCTTAGGGGAGAAGAAAAACAATGTCTTCAAAATCTTTCCACACTGCTTCTTCTTGCGTGTTCCTTGAGAATGCATCGATTTTCAACCACGCTTAGGCCTGCTTCACGCGCACGTTGAGCAGCTTTTGCGTGCGAGACTCCCTCTTGCATCCAGATTAAGCGAGCCTTTATCTGGATAGCTTGTTCCACGATTTCAGGAACGAATTCCGAACGCCGAAAGACATTCACGATTTCTACGGTTTCCTTTACTTCAAGTAGGGAGGCGCAAGCGCGCTCTCCGAGAACTTCAGTCTCATTTGGATTGACGGGAATGATACGGTAGCCTTTTTGTTTCATATATTCCGAAATCCTATAGCTGGGGCGTTCAGACTTAGATGATAGCCCCACGACAGCGATATTATGTAAGTTCGAGAGGGCCTCGTAGATATAATCTTTAGGAGATATTATTCGCGACAAGTGGATGTCAGGTCTCCTTTGGGTATCAGGTCAAAGTGGTTACATGAGTTAACTTTTCCAGTGTTTCAATCGCTGGATCTCTCCGGGCTTCAGATCTCGATACTCTCCTAGGCGTAGTCCTTTTGTGGTCAGGCAGCCGATGCGCACGCGACTTAACTTTGCAACCGGATGGCCTACAGCCTCAAATACTCGCCGAACATGGCGATAGCGCCCTTCATTGAGGGTGATTTCATACCAGGACTTGTCAGCTTCTTTAAGCGGAAGAATTTTGCAAGGAGCTGTCTTACGCCGGTCTAACGTTATCCCGTTTTCCATTCGTTTCACCATTTTTGGGTTTAGTATTCCGTTAATCTTGGCGCGGTAGGTTTTTGGGACCCTGTGGGTGGCGGCCGTAAGGCATTGCGCAAACTCACCGTCATTGGTTAATACTAGCAGGCCTGAGGTTTGAATATCCAGTCGCCCTGCAGGAAAAATGCGTGTCTTTACCCCTTTGAGTAAATTTAACACGGTGGGGCGTTGGAGCGGGTCGGAAACCGTTGTTACATATCCACGAGGTTTGTTCAGCAGGAAGTAGAGATGCTTCTTAGAGGGCCGGAGGAGCTTGCCATTGACTTTAATGTGGTCTTTTTTAGCATCTGCTCTACTACCAAGCTCAGTTATTATCCGGCCGTTCAAGGTGACTGCGCCTTGAGCGATTAGCTTCTCAGCTTTTCGGCGAGAGGTAATACCTGATGCAGCTATAATTTTCTGGAGCCTTTCAAGCATTTTCCGTACTTGCCTGCGGTGTTTCTTGGGTTGATTTTGAAGGAGAAACCTCTAAAGACAGACCTTCTTTTTCTAAAGAAGCTCGGGCCAGCTCCTCGAATTCCTTGAGGCTTGGCAATTCACCAAGGTCATTTAATCCAAACTGAATAAGAAAATTCCTTGTGGTGCGGTAAAGTATCGGACGGCCGATAACCTGCTTCCTTCCTGAAGGGGCAACCAGTTTTTTTTCAAGAAGGTTTTTGATCACACCGCCCGTATCTACGCCGCGAATTTCCTGAATCTCTGGTAATGTAACTGGCTGACGGTATGCAAGAACAGCTAAAGTTTCCAGGGCTTGCCTGGAAAGCCTAACTGGTGGCTTCAAACTCTTTACAAATTTTCGGATCACCTCGTGAAACTCAGCTTTGGAAGAAAATTTATATCCTCCCGCTACACGGCGAATCTCCATTCCGTGTTGTGTTGACTGATATTTCTCAATCAATTTGTCAAGTGCGCATTGGATCTGACTGGTATCTATATCTTCTAACACTTGAGAGAGAGCTTTTAGATCTACTGGTTCCGGAGCCACATAAATAATGACTTCGATAACCGCCTGGAGATTTTCTTCACTGACCATAATTTTGATTCCTTAAAATTTAGTTGCCTTGTGTCCAGCAGAAATATTTTTATCGGTAGTTCTCTTCTAATTCTTTTTGCAGCCAGTTGACAGAAACTCCCTCTAGGATGTCATTGAACCTCTTGTTTTTGAGAACTGTTATGGGTGAAAGTGTTTCCTGTTGGCGTAACTGGATTGCTCGCAGTCGAACCATTTCGAGTAATCCTAAAAATAGAGCGATCATTGATTGTCGAGTTGTCAACCCTATTAGTAGCTCCTCTAATTCCACGGGACGCTCGTGCCTTACAAGTACGCTTTTAATTCGCTCCATCATACTGGCTACTGACACTTCTCCACTTTCGATTTCAATCGGCTGGCGGCGCTTGGCCCTTTCAATCACCCCATGAAAAGCTGACATTAGATCGAATAGATCCGCAGCTAATCCAGGGTCATCGTCTATTTCTTGGAAATCACTGATCCCGGGCGGTGACCATGTAGCATTTTCTAATGTCCTTTTCGTTTGGAGTACTTGTGCTGCATTTTTGAATTTCTCATGTTCAAGCAGTCGATGTACCAGCTCAGCTCGTGGATCTTCCTGTTCGTCCTCAAGGGGAGAGGGTTCCGTTGGAAGTAACATTCGCGATTTGATATGGATTAACGTTGCAGCCATAAAAAGAAACTCTCCTTCAATGCCAAGGTCTCTTTTTTCTAATTCTCGAAGGTAATCAAGGTACTGATCTGTAATCTTGGCGATGGGAATGTCATAGATGTTTATTTCTTGGCTGCGAATTAGGTGGAGCAAGAGGTCTAGTGAGCCTTGATAGACTTCAAGACTTAAGGAATGAGGGTGTCCACTCTGTTGCACTTCCCAGTTTTTATTTTCTAGAGAAACAGAGGGAGTCGGTACTTCAGGTTCGGGTACCCGGAAGGTATTTTTTGGGACTCCATTCTCATTATTTTTGGAATTCACTCCTGCTCCTTGGTTGATAATCGCATTGCAGTGCGTGCTTCTTTTATGGTTTTTTGGGCGACCTTACGAGCCTTTTGGGTGCCATCGGCGAGGAATTTCCAGACTATTTCAGGAGAATTTTCGAGCTCGTTCCTTTTCTTTTGTAAGGGGGAAAGTTGAATGACAAGTTGATCAGCGGCCCAACCCTTACACTCAATGCAGCCGATTTTTGCTAATCGACACCCTGCTTGGACTTTCTGAATTGTTTCCGGTGGAGAATAAAGCTCATGGTATTTGTAAGCAGGACAGAGGTCAGGGTTGCCGGGGTCAGTGCGGCGTTTGCGCGCAGGGTCTGTGACCATTCCTTTAATTTTTTGTCGGATAGTTGATTCTTGATCACTAAGAAGAATGCAGTTGTCGTATGATTTTGACATTTTTCTTCCGTCAGTCCCAGGAAGTCGGGGTGAGGTGGTTAAAAGTGATTCCGGCTCAGGAAAGACTGCCCGCTCGGGGTAGATTGAGTTAAATCGCCGAGCAATTTCGCGGGTGAGTTCAACATGGGGTACTTGATCTTCTCCAACTGGTACGTAGTTTGCCTTGTAAATAAGAATGTCAGCTGCCTGGAGAACTGGGTATCCCAAAAATCCAAGATTACCCAGGTCTTTATCTTTAATCTGCCTGCGTTGCTCTTTGTAGGTCGGGACCCGCTCCAACCATCCCAGAGGAGTTACCATAGAGAAGAGCAGGAATAGTTCAGCGTGTTCTAAAATTTCTGATTGGATGAAGAGAGTGGCACGCTTCGGGTTAAGACCTGCGGATAACCAGTCAGCTGCCATCTCCCAGATGTTTTGGCGCAAGTCTTTGGTATTGGCAAAATCGGTAGTTAATGCATGCCAGTCAGCAATGAAGAAAAAGCAGTCATGCTTATCTTGGAGCTTTATCCAATTCTGAAGTGCTCCGACGTAGTTGCCGAGGTGAAGCTTTCCGGTTGGCCGCATGCCGCTTAGAATCCGGCCAGATTTCTTTTGAGGTTGATTCATCTCATTTTACTCGTTAGATCATGAGCCGTCGAAGAGAAATTTCCTTCAAGGAGAAAGGCCGAGTTGTTAATGGGAAAGACTAACATTTTACCCTATGTTTCGAGGCAGTAGGAATTGTCCGGGGAAGATTCCATATACAGGATTTGCGCACAGGCTCAAGTGTCTTAGTCTATCTTGTAAGTACGGAAGATGTCACCATTATCTATCAAATCGCGAATACTAAACATGCGATGCTAGCACAAAAAGATGCAGAAAGGCCACCGATCGAACTTTGACAGGTTTGTTAAGCAATCAGCTTTTGTATTAGTTCGTTCGTTGCCACGAAGCTGCGAATGTGTTATAGAGAGAGCCTTGTGTTACAGCTAGGCTTGATCTAAGCATGCGTACCCTAATCGCTCAAAGTTCGATTGGCGGCTCCCTGTATGCTCGTTCCTTAAGGGAAGCTGCAAATTTTCGCACAATTTAAATTTTTCAGAGTAGTTTTAAACAAAGGAGGTTTTACCTGATGGCTGATTACAAGTATCCAGAGGTTTTAGTTGCAACGGACTGGGTCGCCGATCATTTAGGTGACGAGGCAGTGAAGTTGATTGAGGTGGATGTGGATACTGGAGCCTATGACAAAGGCCACATAGAAAAAGCAGTGGGCTGGAACTGGCAAACTCAACTCCAAGATGGCCTCCGGCGGGATGTGACAGACCAGAAGGGGTTTGAGGAGCTTTGCTCCAATTCGGGAATCGCCAATGATTCCACTGTTGTGCTTTACGGCGACAACAACAACTGGTTTGCTGCCTGGGCTTTCTGGCAATTCAAATATTATGGTCATGCCGACGTTCGACTTATGAATGGCGGAAGAAAAAAGTGGGAGCTTGAAGGTCGCCCTCTGACAACAGATAATCCTCAGCCAGCTGTGACCAGGTATAATACACAAGAACCTGATTCCAATGTCCGGGCTCGTCGCGACTATATTTACAGTGCATTGGATAACGGAAATATTCATATGGTAGATGTTCGCTCGCCCGATGAGTTTTCTGGCAAGATTATTGCTCCTCCTGGCCTACCTGAGACAGCACAGCGAGCTGGGCACATTCCAGGTGCGGTAAACGTCCCTTGGTCGAAAGCCGTAAACGATGATGGCACATTCCGTAGCCTGGAAGAGCTTCAGGAGCTGTATGGAGGCGAAGGTGTGGGAGATAATCAGGAGACCATCGCCTATTGTCGTATCGGCGAGCGTTCCTCGCATACATGGTTTGTTCTAAAATACCTGCTTGGGTTCTCGAAAGTACGTAATTATGATGGTTCCTGGACTGAGTGGGGAAACCTTGTGGATGCCCCCATTGCAAAGGGTACTTAGCTTGTAGAAGCGCAGAGTTAACTTAGATTAATAGGGATGCGTGAAATCGTAAACGCCTCTCTGAACAACTCCTTTTTTGTTTTATTTTGGAATAAGACTCCTAGGAAAGGTTTCTAAGGAGCGCGTCTACCGTGAAGGGTTTATTTGTTTTGACTGTGATGGAAAAGAGATTGCGAGACTCTCCTTCGTAACTAAAGGAGAAGCTGTTTCCCGCGAAGAGCTTCCGGAAGAAAGTATCAAGCTCAAGCTTCAGGTTCTCGAAGGTTTCCTTTTTGTTGGGCGCAAGTAGCCGGTCGTTTACATACAATTCCAACCTTGTGCCATTGAAATTGTCGTGACTGGAGAAATTAAGGTCTGAGGCCAAGCGGTTAAAAGCACTAAGTGTTGCAAGGGTGGCCTGTGTAAAGCGGTCGTTATTCGTGCCTTCAAGAGCCGCCTTGCGGTTATAGCATATTTCCAGTTGTTGGTTCACGAGATTGAAGCTGTAGTCGGATTCGTGGCCAACCAAAATCAAACCTGGACCCCCATTCAAGTGGCGATAATCAGCAACGTCGATTAGCAGTTCCTCACAGACTTGGTCTTGCACCCAGCCGTGGAGAACGGGAATCACTGCATCCAGGGTCACCTTACTTGACCCTTCCAGAAAAAGTTTCACACTTATGTGCTGCAGTTCCATAGAGGTTAAGTCATTGCGGATTGAGGAGCGGTCATAGCCCCCAAGCGATTGTAGCAGCTATGCGATGCTTCGATGAAAAGTTGCGCCTCTTCGATTAAGTGATGGGCAGATTCCGGCGTGGTTGGTGTGCCCAGCTTTTCTTGTGCTGCAAAGAGGTAGTTAGCAAACTTTCCTCCAGCATAGGGGTCAAAAAATACCTGGGTGTCGTAAAATCGCATCCGGAATTCCTGGATAATTTGATCAGCGTCCTCAGAAATATCTTGATTTTCAATTTTTACTAGTGCTTTTGCAGCATGCAGCATGGATTGGTAAGCAGTCCTGTTTGCATTTTCTGTTTCCCCTCCTTCCAGTGCCACCTGTGCCTCGAAAACCTCTCTTTCTGCGACTGCCAAATCAAATTCCACTGCAGTAATTACTTCACCGGCGCATTCGCCTATCCCTAAGTCTCCCAAACCATATTCTCGCGGATCACCCCAATCGCGAAAGAAGGAACGATCCTCAATCTCGGTTGGTGGGGCAGCCAGATCCTCAAGCATGCGTTTTAGTTCTACCTTACCAATCCGGGTGATAAATTTTTGGAAACTCTCGCCCTTTTGGTGGTCTGAGAGAAATCGTCCCGTAATCCGTTCAACAGTCTCAGGAATTCTTTTCGATGGAATCGCCAGAATGGGAAGACCATAAGAGCCTGCATTGTGGGTCCATTCACCGCCCAGAACTACCTGAAAGTGAGGAACCGCATAGCCGCTGATTTTCCGACTAACTCCGTAGAAACCTAGGTCGGCGACGTGATGCTGCCCGCAGCCGTTGAAGCAGCCACTGATCTTAATGTGAAGATTCTGGACTGAATCGTCGAACTCCACACTCTTTTGAGCCATTCGCTTCTCTAGTTCCGCGGCCAGTCCGCGGGAAGAAGAGATACCTAGCTTGCAGGTATCTGTGCCGGGACAGGCGACCACATCGATAATGCTACCTGCTCCACATCGACCTAAGTTTTCTACTTCAAGTGCCTGATGGAGTTCGGGCAAATCATTCTTGGAGACCCAGCGGATAACGAAGTTTTGTTCCACTGTTGTACGCACGGTCCCACGCGTGAATCGACGAACAATGTCTGCCAGAGCACGCAACTGCGAGGCGGTGATGTCACCTAGAGGCAGGGCGACGGTAGCCACGACATAACCCTCCTGTCGCTGGGAGCGTGTATTGGTTTTTAACCATTGCCGAAAGGACTCGGTGCCGCCACCAGGAAGAGTTCCCATTGGTTTTAATGGTTCCTCCTGTTCGTTTTCAGCATCTTTTATCAGTTGAGTCCAGCGTGGATCATAAGGAAGAGTTTTCCGTTCTTCTAGGACTAGCTGTCTGAATTTTTCGATCCCCAGGTCATTGACTAGAAATTTAATTCTTGCACGATTGCGGTTCTTTTTTTCGCCGAGCCGTGAAAAGACCCTTGCCATAGCCTGTGCCGTTGGAAGGAGTTCCTCGGGTGCAAGAAATGAATCAAAAAGTTTTGCCTGATAGGTTACTGCGCCCAAGCCGCCCCCTACGTAGACCTCAAAGCCACGCCTTGAAGTACCGTTATTATTTCGCATCGTGGCCACGAGACCCAGGTCATGCATGTTGACGAGGCCGCAGGAGTGTTCACCGCAACCGCTAAAAGCGGGTTTAAATTTTCGCCCGAAGCTTTGGCAGTCAGGGTGGCCAAGCAGGAATGTTGCCAGGGCACGGGCATAGGGAGAAACGTCGAAAACCTCATCATGGCAGACTCCGGCATAAGGGCAGGCAGTAACGTTGCGGACAGAGTTACCACAGGCCTCGCGGGTGGTTATCTTTGCCGCAGCTAGCCGTCTCATCAGAGTGGGGGTATTATCAATATGGACGAAGTGCAGTTGAAAATCCTGACGTGTTGTGACGTGGACCACGCCATCAGAGTATTCCTCGGCCAGGTCGGCAGCAGTTTCAAGTTGTTGGGGACTGAGACCACCGTAAGGGATCTTGATCCGCTGCATGCCGGGGGCGTCCCAAACAGTGCTTGGTCCTTTGGTTTTATTGCCAGAAGGGAATGCTAATAATTGCACTTTTTTCCCGTCGTGCCTTTGTCCATTGTCGTAGCGTTGACCATAAACTCCCCTTCGAAGCCTGGTTTCAGCGAATAGCCTTTCCTCGACCTTACCTTGCCTCCTTAGATCCTTTTCCATTTCAAAGATGTCGATTTCGCGAGCCAGGTCTTCTGGCATCTTTCCGGCAAGATAATTTTTCCAAAGCGAGTTTGACGCTTTCATGGTTTCTTGTCCTCTAGCTTTTACCTTTTCTTTCCGAGGGGTCCTTGTGAGACCTGTTGATTTTATGGATAGAGTTTATCTATCTAAGACATTTCTCGAGTCCGTTTTATATCTTCGGCCCTGCAATGTCTTTGTTGAAAAGAAAAAACCCGCCCGAGAGATTAGAGTCTCTCGACGGCAGGTTAATTGAGTAATACTTTGGAGTCCAGGTTTAAACCTGCTCAGCCTGCCGCAGAGATCTTGACTGTAACAATAGCAGCGCGTAAGCAAAGCAGAACCGCTGCTCTCCATGGCCGTCATCCACTAGAATTATTGTCGTTGAGGCTCCGGTTCTTGTCAAGAACCTTTCCTTTTCTGGAGAGGCAGCACAATAGATCTAGTTTTTGGGAATCAAACACTTCAGCGATTGGCCAGGGTGGCGTATAATTGGTTCAAATCTGATTTTGTAGATTTGAGGAAGGCAGCAGGTTCGGCGCGAGAAGGATTCCTTGAATAGACTAGATCTCGGGGCGTAGCGTAGCTTGGTTAGCGCGCCTGCTTTGGGAGCAGGAGGTCCTCGGTTCGAATCCGAGCGCCCCGACCAATCCCATCAACAACTTATCAACTTTTTTTAAATCTTGCATTATTTAAGTGTGAATCTGGTGTTCTCTGGGCTCTCTCTGGGCTAATATGCCCCAGAAGGGAGTTGCTAGATGAACCTAATGCCTGATTTTGGAGACCACAATTTGCACATCTGGTTGGTAGGGACTTGTTTTATATTTCTCTGTGCGATGATCAAGATGATGAAAAAAAAGGTCGATTGGATGGAGAAGCACCTTGAGGAGAGAATAGCAGAAGAGCTGAAGGTTAAGGAGGCCAAAAATGCAGCTAAACGTAAGGGTATCTATCCTGACCTTCCGCCCCTTGACGAATACGAACGACAGGAAATGGCACAACTGGAAAGAAGGATCAACGATCTCGAAAGGAGCCTCGAGAAGACTACAGACCAAGAGAAGAGAAAAACACCTGAATTAGACGATTTTGGTAACGAGATGGGTGGAAAGTTAAGTAGGAGAAAACCATTCTAGTTTTCCTTCATGGTTATTCGGATACGGTTCGTAAGCTATTGGAGGCGTATCAGCCTGCCTGACCATCAAGGACACCACGCATATAGGATAAGGACTTTGCCATGCCTACCTGGGGAGCATCGGGGTTAATCTCGTACTCGAGCCCTACAACGCCTTTGTATTGGTTTTTTTTGAGCAGTCTGAATATAGCCGACACGGGGATCTTTCCCTCTCCAACGTCCACTTGGCTATTTCGGTCAGTAAATGAGGTCAGGTCTTTTATGTGGAAGTCGTAGGTGCGGTCTTTGGCTGCCTCAATTTCTTCGAGAATGTCGGCACCGGTGCGTACAGTATGGCCGATATCTATGCACAGCCCCATCCGTGGGTCCATGTTCCTTACTCGGTTTAAAACGTCACTTGGAGCTGGGTAAAACTTATCTTCTGGGCCGTGGTTATGAATGGCCACCTTGATGTCATACCGTATGGCGTACTTTTCGACAATTGGTAGGTTTTTGTGGGTTGGTGCACAGACCATTACTGGAATACCAGCGTTCCTAGCGTATTTAAAGTGATAATGAATGTCCTCCTCCTCATCTTTTTGTAAGCCTACGTTTCCACCAGCGACAATTTTTAGCCCAGCTGCTTCAAATTCCTCCCGTGCCACGGCAAGCCGCTCTTTCGACAACTCATAGTCCATATGGAACGATTTTACGTTGACGTATTGAATGCCTAGGTCCTTAACGATGCTTATCGTTTGTGCTCGGCTGAACTTGCGCAGTGAATAGGTTGCCACTGCTAGGCGGATGTCGTTCCAGTGGTGTGGCTCGTTAGTCACCACTGCAGCATTGGTCTTTGACCCAGCTATTGTTGCTGACGCTACTGCTGACGCTGACGCCAGGAAACTTCGTCTGGTTACGTTATTTATATCCATCGTCTATCGCTCCTTTTGGCTTAACGACCGATTTTCCGGCTCCAGAATTCGTTAGTAGTTTGTTTCCTGAAATCAGGCTAGCCGGGTCCACTCTAGAAAGCAACCGATTTCAGCGAGACGTTATATTGACTTGCAATCACGCTCGAACTAGGATAGTGCAAATTACATCCAGGAGATTAACGTGCCTGCTTCAAAGTACAGGACTTTCTTGATTCGAGGAGCGCTGCCAGGAATTATCCTACTGGGCGTATTGCTGATCTCCTTTGCTTCCATAGGCCAGGAGTTGCCCCTGGTACGAACGGTTCACCTTCAGCCGCTTGCCGCTCAAGCCTTGCGGCTCATAAAAACCATGGACTATCTTGGGTCGCCCTTCAGTTTCGCTGATCAAGCACTGATACGGCAGGCTGGCAAGGCATTAAATCCTCCAAATGACATTGTTAGTATCCAGAAGGTTCTTGATAAATATGCTCTGATTGATGTCCGGATTGATGCAGAAAGCCGCGTCAAGGTAGATCAAGGGCTGGCTCCTGCGGAGCTAGTTGAGCAGGGCTGGCGGCCTTTTTTGGTAAAGGTGAGAAATGAGGCAGGTGTTACAGCGGAGCTGCGGGTTGAGAGCCCTAATGCTGGCCCGGTGTTCACTGTTTCAACCCATAGTTCAATGTCCACCCTTAGCCATAGTCCTGATCAGATTCTTAAACCTGAAGATCAGATGAATCGCTGGATGGATCTATTTCTTTACAAAAAACGACCCATGCGCAAGCGACTTTCGGGGCTAGATTTGGAATATGTCATCCTTCAGGTCTACAGTCGTGATCGAGGAAAGCGCGAGGCAAAGATCAGTTTTAACATCGGGCAAGGCACTCAGGATATCGGTTTTCGAAATGACTTAAACCTTGTCTTCAGCTCCCAACCATCAGTTGATGTGACACTCAGAGTATTCGATGAAAAGGGAAAGCCAAATATCGCCTCCTTCGTTTTCCGTGATTCTCAAGGGAATATTTATCCATCGCAAGCAAAGCGATTAGCTCCCGATTTTTCTTTTCACCCGCAGGTTTACCGTTCTGATGGAGAAAAGCTTAAGCTACCGGCGGGTGATTTTGTCATCGACTATACTCGTGGACCAGAGTATCGCCAGAAACAACAGAAGGTAAAAATTATTGCAGGTCAACCACAAAAATTGACCTTCCACTTGGATCGTTGGATTCGGCCCTCAGATTGGGGATGGTATTCAGGTGACCATCATATTCATGCTGCTGGATGTGCTCATTATGAAGATCCGACGCAAGGGGTATTCCCTAAAGACATGATTCGGCATATAAAGGGTGAAGCCTTAAACATTGGCAGTGTTCTAGCTTGGGGGCCGTGCTTTTATTTCCAAAAAAAATTTTTTGAAGGAAAAGCACACAGCCTTTCGACAGATGAGAATATTATGCGCTATGACCTTGAAGTCTCAGGTTTTCCTTCTAGCCCCAGCGGACACTTAACGCTTCTTAAGTTGAGACAGCAGGATTACCCTGGCACCAAGAAGATCAAGGACTGGCCCAGCTGGGATCTGCCTATATTAAAATGGGCGCGGGATCAAGGAGCTGTAGTGGGATTTTCTCATTCAGGTTGGGGGCTTGAAGTGAAAACTGAGAAACTACCGCATTATGAAATGCCTCCTTTTGATGGTATTGGAGCCAATGAATACATCGTGGACGTAACGCACGATATGGTGGATTTTATCTCTACTGTGGATACCCCAGCGCATTGGGAGCTAAATATCTGGTATCACACATTGAATTCTGGTTTTCGAACTCGTATCAGCGGAGAGACGGATTTTCCTTGTATTTATGGTGACCGCGTTGGGATGGGGCGGAGCTATGTAAAGCTTGACGAAGGGCTCAGTTATGATGGCTGGGTGGAAGGAGTGCGAAGGGGGCGATCCTATGTCTCCGATGGGAAAAGTCATTTAATGGATTTCCGTCTTAACGGT
Organism: uncultured Acidobacteriota bacterium; assembly: GCA_964605715.1. Taxonomy (GTDB): domain Bacteria; phylum Acidobacteriota; class Terriglobia; order UBA7540; family JAPUME01; genus JAPUME01. The sequence continues at coordinate 22,395 of CAZSDV010000007.1, read as the reverse complement.
TTACCTGTGGGTACTAAGGGGAGCGAGGTCAAGTTGGTTGGGTCGAACAAGATCAGAGTGACGGGACGTGTAGCAGCTCTACTAGGAGAGAATCCGAATGACGAAATTCACAGTTTACCCCTAAACCAGAAACCCTATTGGGATATTGAGCGCGCGCGCGTTAGCCGTACACGGCAAGTGTTGGTGGAGCTGGTGGTTAACGGGTACGCAGTGGCAGAGAAGAGCATTATTGCTGACGGCTCCATTCAAGATGTGTCTTTTGAGATTCCCATCGAGCGCAGCAGTTGGGTGGCAATGCGCATCTTTCCTTCTTCTCATACAAATCCCATCTTCGTCATGGTGGACAAGAAGCCAATCCGTGCTTCACGCAGAAGCGCACAATGGTGTCTGGATGCAGTCAATCAATGTTGGAGTCAAAAGCGGGCCAGCATTGCCCCTCAGGAAATTGTCGCAGCTCAAAATGCTTATGACCATGCTCGTCAGGTCTATCGCAAAATTGTGGCAGAAAGTCAGGTGGAGTAAGTTTGATTAGATTCTACATTACCAATGGAAGATCTTGTCCACTGGAATAATATTTATTAACCAAGTAGTGGTGGCTGAATCGGAGGCCTCTTTTCCTTTATACATGCTCCCGCAGTAGAATTTCCTCCATGGTTTGCGATGCACACGACCTAATACTTTCCTAGATAAGTTTTTACTTCCCACTCAGAAACACTGTCGTGATATTCCTTCCATTCGTCTCGCTTTACCTGGAGATAGTATTTTCCGTAGGGGTCACCTAGGGACTCCAAAATTACCTCATCTTCTTCCAGGGCATCCAGGGCTTCGCTTAGGTTGGCAGGCAGCAGGTCAATACCTTCAGAATTGAGTTCTTCAGCGGAAACCTCGTAAAGGTTTTGATCATTCCGCTTACCTGCGGGCAACTGATTCTTAATTCCGTCTAGGCCTGCAGCGAGCATTGCTGTTGCTGCAAGGTATGGATTAACTGAACCATCAACAGTCCGACATTCAATTCTTCCTGGCCCAGGAATACGGATCATTTGGGTACGATTAGAACCGCCGTAGGTGATGAAAATTGGGGCCCAGGTGGCCCCGGAACGGGGGGCACCACGAACCAAGCGTTTGTAAGAATTTACGGTGGGCGAAGTTATCGCTGCTAGGGCTCGGGCATGTTTTTTCAGGCCCCCAATGAAATTATAGGCGAGTTTGGAAACGCCATTCTCATCAGCTTCATCCAGGAAAAGGTTTTTCCCCTCGTTTTCGTCCCACAAGCTCATATGTAAATGTGCGCCATTTCCTGTTAGGTGAGCAAATGGTTTCGGCATGAATGTGGCCAAGAGCCCTTCTTGTTCTGCGCAAGCCTT
>CAZSDV010000007.1:13014-21021 GCA_964605715.1 uncultured Acidobacteriota bacterium | reverse complement strand
AACCATCCAGCGGAAGAACGTATGTCGATCGGCAGTCTGAAGGGCAGTGGAGTACCCCCAGTTGATTTCAAACTGGCAATTAGCGTCTTCGTGGTCGTTTGCGTATGGATTCCAACCCAATTCATCCATGTACTTTAGTAAGGTTGTCATGATCTCGAGGTTGCGATTCAGCGCACCTAAGTCATAGCAAGGTTTGTCAAGCACATCCAGAGGGTCATAAGGTTCGTATTTTCCGTTGGAATTTTTTCGGGTCAGGAAAAATTCTGGTTCAACACCTGTTTTGAGAGTGTATCCTCTTTTTTGGGTATTGCTGAGCTGTCGCTGCAAAATTGTGCGGGGACAGTATGACCATTCCTTCTCGTTGACCTGAATATTAGAGGCTACCCAAGCAACATTTTTTCGCCAAGGTATCTGTATCAAGCTGTCAAAATCTGGAATGGCAATCAAATCGGGGTCATGAGGGCCTTGTCCTATTTTTCCAGCTGCAAACCCTGCGAATCCTGCACTCCCGGCGGCCATATCACGAAAGTGCTTAGCCGGAACGAGTTTTGCTTTAGGCATACCTCCCATTTCCACAAAGGAACAAAGGAAAAATTCTATTTCTTTCTCCTGAATGAGATTGCCCAAGATATCCAAATCCATAACGTGAACTCCTTATCGTGACATTTTTTGGCCTAATGGGTGACTGCGGCCGACCCCTTTTCTGCCATGAGGTTGTTTTGGTAGAAGCGAGCGAGTGAAAAGGGGCGGATCAACTCAGTTTCCTTTCCGGTTACAATGAACTGGGCAAGGTTTTTTCCAGCTGCCGGAGCTGCCTTAAACCCGTAGGTTCCCCATCCTACGTCCAGGTAAAAACCATTTACCGAAGGGACATTCCCAATAATAGGACAGAAATCGGGTGTCATATCGCATATACCTGTCCATTGTCGCAAGATGCGAGCCTCTCTTAGGTCGGGAAATAGTTCCACTGCATGAGAAGCTATGGATTTCAGGGTGGGTAGCGTGGATCTTAAGTTGTAAGAGGAATAAGGATCAATTTCAGCGCCGAGGACAAACTCGCCTCGCGGTGTCTGGTTGATATATACATGCAGATTTGCTGAGACGACCACCCTGCCAAGCATTGCTTTTAACGGTTCAGTAACGCAAGCCTGGAGTGGATGGGTGACGATTGGTAGATCCACTCCTGCCATGCGAGCAATTATAGAGCACCACCCGGAAGTAGCATTTACCACTGCACCGTCCTGGATCGTACCCCGGCTGGTTCCTACTGAAGTGATGTTTCCATTCTGTATCCCTAGTGCTTGCACCTCTGTGTGTGGATAGATCTCCACGCCCATCCTGTCTATTTCTCGAGCGTAACCCCAGACCACTGCGTCATGTCGAAGGATCCCGCCGGGCGGATGGTAGAGTGCTGCAAGGATTGGGTATCTTGGACGCGAGCTCATGTCAAGACGCGGCACGAGCTCTTTTATTTCCTTCGGACCAATCATACTACTTTTTATTCCGAGCACCTCATTGGCCTCAGCGCGGATACGTAATCCATTGACCGTTGCATCGGCATGAGCAAGCGTGAGATGACCTTGTTGGGAAAATAAGACATTATATCCGAGGCTTGCTGAAAGCTCTTCATACAGCTTCAGACTTTGGTCATAAAAAAGGATACCTTCGGGAGTACGGTAGTTGGACCGGACGATCGCTGTGTTCCGGCCACTATTTCCGGAGCCAAGATATCCTTTTTCCAATACGGCTATATTCCGCACACCTTGCATTCCTAGATAATATGCTGTTGCCAGTCCGTGGACACCTGCACCGATGATAACGACATCGTACGTCTTTTTTAGGGATCGTCGAGTCCACATTCGCTCTGATTTAAATAATTGAAACATTGTTTAATTATCCAAGAGTTGCGCGGCATGTGTTCCAAAGGGAGTTATTTCATATTCCCTTCCTGCCTCCATTACCACACGCCAGAGGTACTGACCGTATTCTCGATTGAAGAAGATTTCATAGGCAGGCAAGCCGAACTGATCCCTGCGGACAACGAACACCCGCGTTGCTGCCAGAGGTCCTGCAGCACAACTAAGATCAGGAAACTTAGATTCTCGGAGATCCAAGGAGGTGAGTCCTGCCAAAACAGCCCTGACCCTCGGTCCGCACAGAAGGAAACCTCCATAGCCATCTGTGCGATCTAGTATATGGAGACAGCTGGATTGAGGGTCCGACTTGTTGATCAGGGCAGGGATTGCTGCATCTATCATGCCTAGGACAAGGAGAGATTCGTTTTGACTCACACGCGAAAAAGAGCTAAGACCCAAGCAGGTTGATCGTCCTACCTCAGGAACATTTCCAGATAGAAGTCTCTTGGCCCATTCCGAGAGCTCGCTTCCCTTTATCTCCCATTTCCTGTGCGCACTGATATCAGATATCCCTGCACCTGAGCGGACCTTAAGGGCTTCTCTTTCGGCATCGCCAAAGTCCTCCGCAACGTACCAGCCAGAGACCTCAATTAACGTGGCACCACTTTGGGTCATCTCATGGTGTACGGGGGAGCGCTTCTGTGGATTCCAAGGACCCAACATAAGTTATTGTCTCAATCGAATGCCATCAGGATCGTAGAACGGTGATTTATGTACGGTCGCCACAACATTCTTTCCATTGCTCTGGATTTCGAATTTTACTCCATCAGCTGATAGATGGGCTGGTACCCATGCCATCCCCACGCAACGGTTTTGGCTGGGACTTATGCGTGCACTGGTAACTCGTCCTACAGGTTGGTGATCAAGTACGACTGAGCTTCCTTCCCCTACTAATTTATCCGAGACAAACCCCACTAGTCGATTTTGAAGTTCTTCTTCTCGGGCTTTGGTTAGTGCGGGTTTTCCGATGAAATCGGCTTTCTTAAACCGGACCGCCCATTCCATGTCTGATTCTAACGGATTTGACAGTGCATCTGTATCCTGGCCCACAATGATATGCTTTTTTTCCAAACGGAGAATTCTTTGAGCTTCCACGCCAAAGGGAAGGAGCCCATATTTTTTTCCAACTTCTAGCAAGATCTCCCAGAGGTATTCTCCGTAGCACGAAGGATAGTGAATTTCCCATCCGGTCTCTCCAACAAAGCCAATCCTCATCAGCAGGACAGGTACCCCTGCCACATTTGCTTGGGCACACTGCATGTATTTAAAAGCTTCAGAGGATACATCCAGTTCCGTCAGTTGCTCTAGTAGATCACGAGCCTTCGGTCCCGCAAGGTTTACCGTCGCGAAGTCTGAAGTTACATTGGTAACATGAGCACAGAAGCCAGTGCCTATAATCCACCAGTTCAGCCATCTTTCAACGAAGTCAATATTGCCGGTTGTGGTAGTGATATAAAAGTAATCATCGTTTATATGACTAACCGTACCGTCATCAAGGATGATTCCATCATCTCCACAAATTATTCCATATCGAACCCGACCAGTTTTCAAGGTGGAGATGTTGTGAGTATAAATTTTATCCAGAAGACGGCCTGCATCCTTTCCTCGAACATCAATTTTGCCTAGCGTGCTGACATCAATTAACCCTACCCGCTTTCGAACTGCTTTCCACTCTAGATCGGAGTTTGTGTAAGTGTGAGGTCGTTTCCATTGCCCCATGTCCATCCATTTTACGCCTAGCCGGGCATGGCTATGGTGAATGGGGGTCAGCTTAACTGGGAAATGCTCAGGGCCTGCCAGAAGTCCCAAAGAAACCGTTTGAATAGGAGGCCTAGAGGTAGTTGTCCCCGTCTGAGGTAGGCCACGGCCGGTATCTTTTGCACAACAGGCGGCCAAAGATCGAAGACACATGCGCCCCTGGCAGGGACCCATGGAGGCCGTTGTGTACCGTTTAAGGAGTTCCATTTCCTCAAATCCTTCAGTTACGGCTTGGCTAATATCTTTCTGCGTTACATCTTCACAGAGGCAGACGAACTGCTTCCCTCCAGAGAGACTAGTGAAAAGGTTCGATGACCTTACGGATTCTCGGTACCGTTTCTCTTTCTCTGTAAGTTGAGCCGTCGCTTTTTCGAAACTCTTGAAAATAGCCCCTTTCAGAGGATGGATACAGCTTGCGGCGTTTAAGCCAGCAAGCTGCCCTTGGAGTACCTGAATTGAAAGTTCCCGATATCCTGTGAGATCACCGGCAGCGTGGAAATGGTCAGGTACTTTATCTGAGACCATTTGACCCAGATCCGAGTCAAATGTAAAAGTTCCTTGGTTTTGACGTAGTAAGTCTGCGGAAGGAGCACGAAGTGAACATAGGCACACAGTGTCACATTTGAGGTCCTTGGCTTGGGAGATATCAATGCTTCCCTCAGGGGTAAGAGGAGCTACCCTTAAGGAGCGAACTCTTGAACGGCCCTGGGCAGCAAGCGGAACAAATGATGCAAAGTAGGGAATGCCTAGATCCTGTAATTCTTGAAGTGCTGGGGAATCGGTTGTCTCTAGCCTCCCGTCGACGACAGCAACTATTTGGATACCGGCACGAGATAAGTTAATGGCAATATGCAACCCTTCGTCGTCACTGACGACAACTGTGACCTGCTTTCCCGGTTTAACTCCGTACAGATGAACTAGCCTTAAGGCGCCGGTCCCAAGCAGAATACCTGGGAGGTCATTGTTTTCGAAGAGCCAAGGCACTTCATATGTCCCTGTCGCTACGACAGTTTCGGAGGCTCGGAGTTGAATTAAGGAGTTTCCTTTTTTGATTGCTAGCAATCCACCTTCGTAGCCACCAATTACTGTAGCAGGGCTTAAAATTTTAATCTGCTGATGCTTGGTGACTCGATCTGCCATCTCATGTGCGATTTCAGGCCCTGATTTTAACTGAGAGGAAATGGGATCTGGGAAACGGTTCTGGCGCAAGCGGAGCTCGCCTCCCAGCTTAGGCTGGTCATCAATTAATACAACGTCCAATCCTGTATCTGCCGCCGCTGTTGCTGCGGACATTCCTGCCGATCCCCCTCCGACTACAGCCACATCAGCGTAAAGGTGCTGGTGTGAATAATTGTCTTTGCTCTTTTCCTGATTTACCAGATTTCCTAGACCTGCTAAGCGGCGAAGCAGCGGCTGTACAAGCTTCCAAATAAAACGTGGCCGAATAAAAGTTTTGTAGTAGAAGCCAACGGGGAGTAGGAAATTAAATTTTTCGATCAAGGAAAATATATCTTTTTGAAGCGAAGGCCAGCAATGTTGTGCTGTAATTTGATCTCCCGGGCTAAGGGGTTCCGTACAGACTCGAACGCTGGGAACATTATTGACATTCATTAAGCAGTTAGGGCACTTTCCAGAAACGCATAGGAGTCCTCGTGGCCGGTGGTACTTGAAGCTGCGGGAGAAGATATCAATTCCGGATGCCGCCAGGGCTGAACCGATTGTATCTCCCTCGTAACCCTGTAGATTTCGACCTTCGAATTGGAAGGAGATAACTTGCTCGCGGTTGATAACTTCCCCAGCTTGAGGATCAGTTCTGGTCACTACTGCCACCTGGCTTAGTTTTGCCAACTTCATGGTTTGTGTTCTTGCTAGGTTGCTTAGACTCTAATTGATCGGGCCAGAAGGTAGACTTAATTTGGTTGGTAGAGGTGTTACGTTGAGCTAGAAACCAAAGACGACAACCCTGCCGGTGGTACCACCACTCAGATTGAATTCCAGTCGAGTTTTTTCTCAAATGTAAGTATTGGGTCCACTCTTCGAAAGGAGCAGTAATTTCTGGACGGATCTGATACTCGCCCCCAAATTCAAATTCGTAAGCCGAGCGGGGCCCACAATTTGGACAAGGAACAAGAAAAGACAATTTCAGTTTCTCCTGGTGCGAGGCTTTTTGGTACGTCTACCTAGGAATTACACTGAGAAGCTAACGAGCGCCTGACAAAAGGGCACCAGTAATCATGGAGCGCCCAAGAGTGAAAGTCTGTAAGTTTATTCGATTGCAGTATTAAACGCTCGGCTCGCCTAAAATATGGACAAGCATTTATTTTCGCACCTACCGTGGGAGAGCATTAAGTGCAAGGGGAGATGCTATCATAACAGAGGATTCCTTGCGAGATTTATCAATGAAGAAAGCCAGTAAAGCTAGCAATCCCTCCTTAAATCACCATACCTGGAATGCTCAAACCTAAGCCCTTAGTCCATTCAGGCATTCAGAAGCGGTCGAGCTGGAAGGGCCTACGGTCCCAGGTTGTTTTTCCCTCAACAACTAACTCGGCCATCATCCGCCCCAGTCCAGGGCCGTGAGTGATGCCAGCTTCATGGCAGCCAGTGATGACGTACATTCCTGGGTATCCGGGAACCGCATCAGCGATGAAGCGGCCGTCGCTTGTTCCGGTAGCAAAACATGGTGTGACCTGATCAATTTCAGCGGTTTTTAGTATCGGCATCACATGTTCAAGTTTGCGGATGTACTCGCGTACACGTTGCGCCTGGCTGAGCAAGGCGGTCCTATCTGTGATTGGCCCGTGACCCCCAATTAGAAGGCCACCGTGCCACTCTCGGATATAGTTATGATAAGAACCATTCATCAACAGGACAGGCATATTCGTTGGTACGCCAGGTATGGGTTTGGTAATGTACCGGGTATCAGGATTGACTGTCGTTGGGCATGAAGCACCCGCTTTCTTAAGCAGAGGAGAGGACCAAGCACCGGCCGTTACGACAACGGTTGGAGCATGGTAGTTGCCCGCGCTTGTCTTGACGCCTACTACACGATCGCCCTGGCGAATGAAGCCTGTTACCGAGGTGTTATATTTGAATTGGACCTCACGCTGCAAGAGTTCCTTAGCAACGGACCGGGCTGCTTCGCCGGGCCACACGCCTACGCCGTCAGGGCTGAAAATGACTTGCTCAGTTGAATCGAAATCTATCAAAGGCAAAATTTTGGCAGCCTGCCGTTTTCCGAGAACTTCAATATTTGTTCCCAGTTGGCGGGCCTCTTCCATTTTTGCCAGGAGCTTTCTGTGGTCTTGTATGGGATCTGGAATTGAGGAGGTAGAGGTCCTTTCCTCCCCTTGCAGATGGAAGAAAACCCAGGAAGCACCACATTTAGAAAGTCCGAAATCATAACCAAAATTTTCGGCAAGTTGGGTATAGAAATTAATCCCATAGTCCTGCATTTGCCATTCAGGCTTCTTCCATCTTGTGGCATGGAAGGCAGACCAGTGTGCAACAAATCCTGCTGCCCCCTGCGTTGTCCTTGCTGCCGGGGTTGATGCCTCCTCAATTACTAAGACTTTGACACCATGTCGGCGCAAATGCCATGCCACGCTGCACCCAAAGATTCCTGCACCGATTACAATGACATCTGCAACTGAACTTTCGGGTGTTCTAGTGATTTTTGATTTATTTCCTGCTGGGTGCCCAACCCAACCTGGTGCATTCTTTTTCCCAATTGTGAGTGTTGCCACGACCCACCCGGCCAATTTTACAAACTGTCTTCTTGGAACTAATTTCTTTAAGATTTTCATTGAATTTCCTATATAGAAAATTTTCTGACTGGAGGTCCTGCTTGTCTTGCTGGTTTACCTTTGCTTTCCTCCAACACGGTTGTCTTGATGTCACACTAACCGTGACGTTTCTCAAGGGAATTTGATCTGGATTTAGTAAGCGCTTCCTCTTCCTTGGCATAGTTGTCGCATTCAAACTTCATCTGCCAAACAGTATAGAGGATCCAAAGAATGAAACATGTCAGGGCTAGCGCAAATTCAAATCCGACAAAAGGATATACTGGACCAACTTCTGCAGGATTTCCTAGCCAATTCTCAATAAGCCCTGTTTGCATAATTAGTCTCCTTTTCTGGATCCTTTATCTTTTTGAATGAGGTCATGTTCCACTTTAGTGATTTCATGTGTAGCTTGATTTTCGGCTTCCCAATGGAAAAAATCCATACCGGCCAACTCAACAGCCAGAGGGATTCTGAGTAATCCTAGTTTCTTAAAGATATACCCCAAGGTATAGCAAGGAAGGAACCCAAGAAGGAAAAAAGTGATGATA
>CAZSDV010000007.1:0-13004 GCA_964605715.1 uncultured Acidobacteriota bacterium | reverse complement strand
GTGGCGTAATAGAGGCATACCCAGGATGAGGAGAGCTTGGATATCCCCAGAGCACAAAACCCGCCACGATCATACCAAAGACTGCTGCGTAGCCATGAACGGCCACGGCTCCGACAGCGTCATCAATCTTAAATCGGCGCTCTACCCAATGGTGCAATTTGAAAACGCAGTACGAGCCTAGTGCCCCAATAATGAGAGCCTGAAGCGGGTGATATAAATCATTTCCAGCTGCCCCTGCAATTAGACCAGCGAGCCCGCCAGAAAATGTCCAGTACGGATTTCCTTTGGATGTAAAATAACCCGAAATTGCACCCCCCGCGAGTGACATCAGAAAATTAAAGGTGATTCCGCTCAGGGTTGTCGGTGTTAAGTAAATTGTCGTTGCGGAAAAAAAAGTTCTGGTGGCGTCAGGGTCAATATCCATGATGGGGATGTTGCAAGCTGCATAGAATCCCCAGAATCCTGTATAAATTAAAAATAGCCCAATGATCACAAGCCATGTGTTGTGCGGTGGAAAGTTGCGAGGAGAGCCATCTGCACGGAACCGCCCAATTCTTGGCCCCAGGTGAATTAGAATGGCCAATGCTGACCCTCCTGCGACCGCATGCACTACCCCGGACGCGTAAGCATCATGGTAACCCAGTAACCTTACCATCCATCCTGATTCAGACCATCCCCACGCTGCTGCGATTGGCCATGTGACTGAACCAACGAAAACGGCAAAAATCCAAAAACTACTTGAGCGGATCCGCTCGATTACAGCTCCTGACAAGATTGAGGCGGCTGTCCACGAGAAGAGCAGAAATGCTCCCCAAAAAACTCCGTTCAAGCGTGCCCACATTTGACTTTGCGCCAAATTGATCGAGTTGCCATAAGGGACTCCTCCCATATGAGGCCCCATTAGCTCACTCCAGGGAGTGGCCCACGGGGCAGCTTTAAACCCACCAGTGATTCCAGGTCCATCTTGGAAAGCAAAGTAGATCCACCATCCGAAAAAATAGAATGTAACCGTGATGAGGGGTATGATCATGGCATTTTTCATTAGGGTGTGAAGCATATTTTTCCGTCTTGATACCCCTACCTCGTAAAGACTGAAGCCAACGTGAATCAAGAACATTAAAACTATGCTGACCCAGTAGTAAAATTCTGTAAAGATGGCGTTTAGTGATTTTAGTTCGTCACCCATAATGGTTTACAGATAGCCAAAATCTCCTGAATATTTCCTTATATGCTTGAATTAATCATGATGGCGTAAAGTTTTTCTTCTAACTCCACTTGTTGATACGGCTGGCCGATAATAGCATGGTGTGTTAAACAGACCTTGGATATAAAGGACTTGCTTAGTTCAGTTAGACTCAGCTCCCTACTCTAAAGGAAAGTAGGCATCATTAACTATTAGAGGATAAAAGATTTTTGGTATACTCTAGGTATTATATCGCCCTGAGAACGTTCTGAGCCCTGCATTTTTAATAGCAGATTGTCTGTCCGCGCTTATTGAATTAGGAGGGAGACCTATGTGTGGAATTGCCGGAATTTTGGTAAAAAAAGATGGGCAAAAAAAAATCAACGTAGGCCAGGCACTAATTGACATGCTGGATGGCTGCCAGCATCGCGGTCCAGATTCTACTGGATTTGCACTTTACGATGACCGTGCTGAGGGTAATTTACACTTACGGTTTTTCGTAGGTGGAGACGAAGAAGCGTCGGCTGCCATTTCCCGCATCCAGAAAACTTTAACTGAGCAAGGTGCTGATATTATTGAAGATGAAACGATTGCAAATAACTACCGAGTTGTAGTCAGCTTTGATGGTGACGTCCGACAGCTTGCTTATGCTATGGAGCATGTTGCCAAGTTATTTTCTATCGGGAACAGCTTGGACATCATTAAAGACGTTGGTTCTGCCCACGAAGTAGATGATAAATATCATGTCCGCGATTTCGAGGGCAGTCATGGCTTGGGTCATGTGCGTTTGGCCACGGAATCTGATGTTAAACCTGAAGCAGCACACCCTTTCTGGGCTACGGGGTTTGCTGATGTTGCGATTGTTCATAATGGCCAGATTACCAATTACTGGAAGATGCGCCGCCGACTTGAACAGCGAGATTATAAGTTTCATACAGACAATGACAGCGAACTGGTTGCTGTTTATCTGGCTGACAAACTAGCCCAGGGCGCCAGCCTAAAGGGGGCCCTAAAGGAATCAATTGATGACCTTGATGGCACTTTTTCTTTTCTGGCCTCTACTAAGGATGAAATTGGATATGCCAAGGATCGACTGGCCGCTAAGCCAATGATCATGTATGAAAATGATGATCTTGTTGCTGTGGCATCGGAGGAAGTATCACTCAATCGGTTATTTCCCGGGCAAGCACTTGATACAAAAGAACCCCCACCAGGAACTTACAAAACATGGCAACGATAGACCTTGCACGTACATCAGTTACGAAAGGCAATTTGCTTCTACGTGAGTATGGCGCCCGTGGGGAAGATGTTGAAATAATAAACCCTGATGCCCGCCACCACATTGGAGTTGGCTTGACGGAAGAGATTAAGGTTCGTATTCGTGGTTCGGCAGGTTACTTTTGTGCCGGGCTTTCACATGGCGCACATTTTGAGGTTGAAAATAATGCCGGTTGGGGTTTGGGCGACAATACCTACAAAGGTAGTGTAATTGTAAATGGGAATGCTGGTGCAATTGCCGGAGTGGCGATTCGTGGCGCAGAAATAGTCGTTCGCGGCAACATGGGTTCGCGAGCTGGGCAGGTCATGAAAGCAGGGACGCTTTGCTGCGTAGGTAATGCCAACTTTATGGCTGGTTACATGATGTACGGTGGCCGTATCATAATTTTGGGTAATTCGGGTGAAAAAGTTGGCGAGGACATGACCGCTGGAGATATCTACATCGGGGGTAAGGTAGAGACGTTGGGATCAGATGCAAAACCCACTGACATGGAAAGTGGAGAATCTGACGGAATTATGGAGTTTCTTGATCGATATCAAATTCCATTTAAAGGAAGTTTTACCAAAGTTGTGAATGCAGGGACCAAGTTGAAATATGCCACCAGCGAACGACAGATGCGAAGTATTCCTTTCTTTACCTTTTCTGGTAAATCAGATTATTGGAATCCCAAGGTACAGGAAGATATTCAAATCAAGTCCCAAATTGGGCGATATCGTATACGTAGTTACGGGGGTGCACGCCCACTACCTCATTTTCCCGATCTTTCGTTCCGCAGGGATCTAGGTGGGTTAATAGCTGAACCAGATCCGATTTCAAAAGTAAATATGAAAATAGAAGTGGGAGGCCTCAACGGTGCTAACCCTCTAGAATTGAGCATGCCTGTTATGATTGCACCGATGAGCTATGGTGCACTGAGTCGGTCAACCAAGCTGGCAATTGGCAAGGCATCAACTCTATCTGGTATAGCTGAAAACACTGGTGAGGGTGGAATGAGTGATGCCCAACGTGACACTGCAGAGAAATTGATTTTCCAGATGTTAGGCGGTCGGTTAGGTTGGAATATCCATGATATGCGTCGTGCCAATGCATTAGAAATATACATCTCTCAAGGGGCTAAACCGGGACTTGGCGGGCAACTTATGGCTAAAAAAGTTACCAAGGAGCTTGCTGAGATAAGAGGAATACCCAAAGGCATTGATTTACGCTCACCTTCACGACATCCGGATATCCTTGGTGCTGATGATTTGGTGATTAAAATCGAAGAATGTCGTGAGGCAACTGACTACAAGCTTCCAATTAGCGTTAAGCTGGGTGCTGGGCGTATAGGTGATGACATCAAGATTGCAGCCAAGGATGGCTTTGATTTTATCGAATTAGATGGAATGCAGGGCTCTACTGGCGCGGGTAGTGCGGAAGTATCTGAATTCGTGGGTGTACCGACCTTAGCAGCCATTACGGAAGCGGTGGATGCACTTAAGGAGATTGGTAAGAGCAAGGATATCCAGATTGTCCTGATGGGTGGTATCCGTGATGGTGTTGATGCGGTCAAGGCTTTGTGTTTGGGTGCAGATGCCGTTGGGCTGGGCACATCCATCATTCTTGCCGGTGGGTGTATCGCCTGTATGCAATGCCATGTCGGTCAGTGTGTTACAGGCATCGCGACTCAGGATCCGGAACATGAAAAACGCTATAAACCAGATATTGAAGCCTGGAATATTCATCGTTACCTTGAAGGTGTGCGTTGGCAGATTGCTGCCATCACATATGCCCTTGGTTACAGTGACGTGTCTCAACTCTCACGGGATGATCTCGTAGCGTTAACACCGGAGGCGGCAGCAATGACGCAGTTACCATTGGAATCAGCCTAAATTGGCAACAATTTTACATGTTGAAGTAAGGCAGAATATGTCATGAACAATGTGTATAGCATTGATCGAATTAAATACCCGGAAACTCCGCTTGAACTTCAGGAAAAGGATGATACTCGGGATGTTCATTTTGTGCCGGCTCCCTGCCAGGTAGCTTGCCCGGTTGGCACCGATGCACCTTCCTATATTGGCTATATCTGGGAGGGAAAATTTGAGGAAGCCCTCGAAGCTATCACTGCAACTAACCCCTTTAGTTCTATTTGTGGCCGCGTCTGTGATGCCCCTTGCGAGCCAGCCTGCCGCCGTACTGACAGTGACGGACCTGTTATGATTCGCAACCTGAAACGATTTGTAATGGACAAACTTGGTGCCACTTATCGTCCGAAACCGGTTGCAGTGAGCCGGAAGGAAACGGTTGGCGTTATTGGCGCAGGACCTGCTGGTTTAACAGCCGCACATGACCTAGCCGTAGCTGGGTTTGAAGTGCATGTGTATGAAAAATCAGACCGCTTAGGTGGTTTGATGGTTTGGGGCGTACCTGCCTTTCGAATGCCGGAAAGGGTTATCAAAGAAGATATTGATCGCCTTATGATGAAATGTCCTGGCATAAAGGTGCATCTGAATACTTCACTAGGAAAAGATATTACTCTTGCTGAATTAAAACAAAGACACAATGCTTTACTCCTTGCCATCGGGTCAGGAGTGGGAAAGTTAATGGGAATTGATGGCGAAGATGATGAACGTGTCGTAGATGGTGTCGGTTTTCTTGAGCGTGTTAACGGGGGTGAGCGCCCCAAGCTTCCGGAAACTGTTGTTGTGATTGGCGGGGGAGATGTGGCGATGGATGCCTGTCGTGCGGCTCTGCGATTGCCGGGCTGCAAGCATGTAAAAGTGATTTATCGTCGTGGTCCGGATGAAATTACTGCTCGCAAGATTGAATTGGAAGGTGCAATTAAGGAAGGGATAGAGTTTATTTATTTTACTCAACAAGTCAGCGTAACTGACTCAAATGGTAAGTTAGCACTGCACTGCCTAAAAACAGGATTAGGTGGAATGGAGGGAGATGGCCGCCGCCGCCCCGTGGAAGTTGTAGGTTCAGAGCACGTTATTCATTGCGGGATGGTAATTGCTGCAGTGGGCCAACAGGCGCAATCGGATGAGTTAGACCAATGTGGACTGATGGGTGAAGATCGAGTAAATACTGATTTTGATTCCATGCGAACTAAAGACCCGCAAGTATTTGCGGCGGGCGATGGTGCTTTTGGTGGTTCGACAATCGTAATGGCTATGCATCATGGTCAAAAAAGCGCCTACTATATTAAAGCTTTTTTAGATGGACGAAAAGATCCATTACCGTACCGCACGCCTTATAGGACACGCCGAGTTGAGGTAGCGCAGGATATCATGTGGGAGAAACTCCTCCCCCACGAACCAAAATTCTTTGGTGTAGGCAGCAATCCAGCTGAATTCACTGAAATTGAAGGAACTTATGACTGGGAGACCGCTAGAAATGAAGCCGCTCGGTGTTATCGTTGTGATGCTGAGACAGGATCTGCAGACTATGCTGTACAACATCGTGAAGATATTTATTCGATGGCACGTACGAAGTCTACTGATCATGAAAAACACGTGAGTATGCTGACCAAACGTTTAAAATCGCGTGAGAATCCTTATCCTGAAGGCCGCGAAGCTTCACTAGATGATTTGGTATTTCTGCCAGCTAATCTGTCACGTCTCGTAATTGATCCCTATCGTGAGGCCTGCAAGATCGCTACTAACATTAATAACAAGCTTGACCTTCCTATTCCTTTCCTTGCTGCGGGCTTTGATCATGCTCCAGAAGAGGTTAGAGAAACTATTGGCAAAGGGCTTGCC
Source organism: uncultured Acidobacteriota bacterium (assembly GCA_964605715.1). GTDB lineage: Bacteria > Acidobacteriota > Terriglobia > UBA7540 > JAPUME01 > JAPUME01. The sequence continues at coordinate 6,799 of CAZSDV010000007.1, read as the reverse complement.
AGCAGCAATGCAATCTACATTGGCCGGAAGCCAGTAGGCGGAGGGCGCTGGTTTCAATTGATGGAAACCGGACTGGGGAAAGCCTCAGGTAAAGCAGATGGTCTTATCTATCAATATGGTGACACACTGACATTAGGTGACATCAGGAGAGTTCGCGATCATCAGGTTCTTGGGCTCTCTGTTCACTTGCCTGGAAGTCTTGAGACTGCAATACCATTTGCCTTGGAAAACAACTTTGATGTGCTGGTGCTTGATGGAACGTTGGCTATGCATACAATTTGGCCCGAACTCATACAAAATCCGGACTTGACCATGGTTCGTGATGCAGTGAGGGTGCTTCGTTCGCTAAAACGTGAAGGGGATATCAACCTGTTTTATTTCGGTGGAGCACGTTCAGGCTCAGACGCAGCAAAGTTAATTGCAATGGGATGTACTGGTACAGTTTATAGTGTTTCTCTTGGTCTGGCTATGGGTGGGCAGATTACAGATAAAGATCAACTTGAGTTTAGCTATGATCGTGATGATGATGATCGTGCAAAAGCTGTTGAGAATTTACTTAAGGCGGCAGCGGCAGAAGCTTCGATGATGGCCCGATGTACTGGAAAAACCAATTTGCACAATTTGGAACCTGAAGATTTACGTTCAATTACGTTGGTGACATCAAAGGCAACTGGTATTCCTCTAGCCTAAAAAAGGTGGCGCCGTCTAGGTGTTTTTAAGGCCACTTTTCTCCTAAAATCAAATTTTTTGGCGTGCGCCGCGCCCGAACGGCCACCTACCCTGTCTCCAGGTTACAACCAAAAAAGAAATTATGCCTAGCGCTGTTGTGCTTAGTCCATACGCCATGGGCTTGGTGTCGATTGTGCTAAAAAGCCACAACCATCCTGATATCGATAAAATTGCCGGGATGGGATAGAGGTACATCTTGAAGGGCATTTCACGCTTCAATTTATGTCGAAGAACAAATAGCCCAACAGTGTGGCCGATAAACTGAACCAAGATCCGCGCCCCTAAAAGAGCGGCAATAACGCTTTCAAGGTCAAAAAAACTAGCTATTATACAGAGACCTCCAATTACAAGCAATGAGAGATGAGGAAACCCTCCTTCAGGGTGGAGTTTTCCTATTGGAGCGAAGAAGTTTCCATCTCGGGCAGCTGCAAATGGAATGCGTGAATAACCGAGCGTTAGTGCGAAGACTGACCCAAAGGCTGTAACAACGATCATTATGGAGATTAAAGTGCCTGCCCATTCTCCATAAATTTTTTCCATGAAGACGGATGCCACAGCACTGTGAGCAGGGTTTGCACTGTCCAGCATGTCCCGCCACGGAACTGTTCCGACGAAGGAAAATGAAACGAGAAAATCAATTACTAGAACACCAATGATTGACAAAATAACTGCAGTTGGGATGGTTCTTTCTGGTTGTTTTACCTCGTCGCCTAAGTAACAGATTTGGTCATCGCCAAGGAAGTTATACATTACGATTGATGAGCCAACTCCCAGACCATGAATAAAAGCAAAGTTAAATGTGAAGGCTTCCGGAGGGAAATCAAAGGCTAATGAAGAATTGAAGTGAATGAGGCCGGTAATAATTACCCAAGCGGTTGTTACCAGCATTGTAATCCAAAGCACCATCATAACCTTTGCAACGTCAGTAATCTTTCGGTAGAGGGCGAAAATAGTAAACCCTCCTACACTGGCAGCAATCAGTTGTTGGAGGGTTATCACGAACGGTTCAGGTATAAAAGGTACCGAAAGTGATAGGATTGGCTTCCCTGAGGCGATCGTAGGCCAGATATAGCCCAAGTAATGCGCTAGGCCGATGTTTCCTGAAGCGATCTCTAGCGGCCCAACGAAAAAGAATTGCCATACGAAAAGAAACGCCATCAAGCGGCCCCAGCGCTTGCCGAATGAGTCACGCAGAAAGGCGTATGCCCCGCCCGACCCGGGAATTGCTGCACCGAGTTCACTTACCACCAGCCCGTCCATTAGGGCTATGAATGCACCTAAAAACCAGCAGACTAGCGCTTGCGGCCCACCCATAGCCCCCAGGATCAAGGGAACGGTAATGAACGGTCCAATTCCAACCATATTCGACATATTTATGGTTGTGGCGTTAAAAGTTCCTAGGTGACGGCGTAATGTCGGTGGGTAACTTTGGATCAGATTTCTGGAGGCTGCTGATTTATTTTCTAACCCCATGCCGCCTCCCTGATGGTTGTAATCGTCGACTGGGTTGGTGTTTATATGAAAGATAACTGGTGGAAGTTGTCTTCAGTTAAAGTTTTAATGTTCTGAGAGATGATAAACTTGATCAGGTCTTTACTAGAGATCTGATACGCCAAAAGAGAGAGTTAATGTAACACTTCTCTCATTAAGCTGTAGGCACACTCCAAATTTAGCCGCACGCCATCTTCAATGTAAGGTTACCTAGGAAGAAATTTAAAACTCTGTCATTCAGTTTCCACTTTTTATTTAACAAAGTGGATGTGATGTTCTTTTGATGTCAAGTAAGCACGATGGGTTTAACTCAACTCCTCAGGTTTGTTATCCCTCTGTTTTCAGCGCTGTCCGAATTTTTCGGCTTCATCAGGAGAAATTGGTCGAATTCGAACATTACGAAACGAAACAAGCCCGTGGTCCCCTTGGAGCCGAAGGGATCCGGGTCCATCCTCGCGGTCACTTGCGGCCCCGGTTCCTTTTGGACCAACATCGACGTTGTCAAGAATTCGGATTTCGTTATGGTCCACAGTTAGTCGTTGGTCGATGAAGGTTACTTCATAGGTTTGCCATTCTCCTGCTGGGCGAGCAGCATTCGTGGTAGGAGGGATGCGCCGGTACAGCGATCCACACCCATTGTCTGCAGTTGGCTTGCCATAAGTGTCTAGAATTTGAATCTCGTACTTGTCACGCATGTAGACGCCCGAGTTACTACCAGGTGCAACATTGAACTCTACATGGAGCTGGAAGTTGTAAAATTCCTTGTCGGTCATGATGTCAGTACTAGGGGGAGTATTGACATAAAAGCCATTCTCTATCTTCCAGCCATTTGGGCCGCTGGCTTTCTGTAAATGCCAGCCATCGAGATCAGTGCCATTGAACAGGTCAATCCAGCCTTCGTTATTCATGCTTGTCACCGATCTTTTCTGCGGTTCCTCTTGCTGCTGGCAGGAGAACCATCCAAGTGATGAGGTGATGAGGACTATCAGGGTACATACAGGTAGGATTTTTCGCATTGTCATTTATTCTCCCTAGGAATCAACGTGTTAACCAGACTTTTTCTCCTAAGCTTTCGTCCAGCTATTTCTAGATGTCATAACTTAATCTTCAGGAGTTTCCAACCAAGGCGTAAGGGTAACTAAGCTCCTTCTGGTAAAGGAAGAGTCTTAGTCGGTTAGTCCTGTTACGAACCTTAGGGAAACTTTACCCCAAGGCGATTAATGGTGCGATGACCAATGAGACGACAGCCATAAGCTTGATCAGAATATTCATGGAGGGGCCAGAAGTATCCTTGAAGGGATCTCCCACGGTATCGCCTACAACGGCTGCCTTGTGAGCTTCCGAACCCTTTTTTTCGCCGGACAATTTTCCCTCTTCAATTAGTTTTTTCGCGTTGTCCCAAGCGCCGCCCGCATTAGCCATCATAAGGGCTAGCAGAACGCCGGTAGCAGTGGCCCCGGCGAGCATTCCTCCCAGCGCTTCTGGCCCCAACGCGTATCCCATTATAACGGGTGCAGTGATTGCCAAGAGTCCTGGTGCTACCATTTCTTTTAGTGCTGCTGTGGTGGCTATATCTACGCATCGGGCAGTATCGGGCTTGGCATCTGGATTTCCTTCTAGCAGACCAGGAATTTCACGGAACTGCCATCGGATTTCCTCCACCATTTTTCCAGCAGCCCGCCCCACGCTTGTCATGGTTAGTGCGGCGATGAAAAAAGGTAGGATGCCTCCAATAAGTAGGCCAATAACTACGCGCGCATCAGTAATCTCGATGCGAACCGCTGAAAGCCCATTGCTAAGACGTGCCTGGTCAATTGCACCAGTGAAAGCCGAAAAAAGTGCTAGGGCGGTTAAGGCTGCGGATCCGACGGCAAACCCTTTTCCCATAGCGGCCGTGGTGTTACCTAGGGAGTCTAGCCTGTCAGTGATCTTGCGGACGGCATCTCCAAGCTGGCTCATTTCTGAAATGCCTCCTGCATTGTCGGCGACAGGACCGTAGGCATCCACGCTCATCGTAATTCCCACTGTGGCCAGCATACCTACAGCTGCGATACCAATTCCGTAAAGCCCAGCCATTTGATTTGAAAGGTAAATTGCCAGACAGATGGTTAGGACTGGCAATGCGCAACTCTGGAAGCCAACGGCAAGGCCACATATGATGTTGGTAGCAGCTCCAGTGCGGGAGGCCTTGGCGATTTGGCTCATTGGGCTTCCAGAGGTATAGAACTCGGTAATTAGGCCAATTACTACCCCTGCCGCGGTCCCGGCCAGAATTGCCCAGAAGACGTTAAGACTTATCCCTGCACTAGAAACTAGCAGGAAGGATGCTATTAGGAAGAGCAAGGCGGCCAGGAGCGTGGAAGCACGAAGGGCGTTGGCGGGGCTGGTATTGGAGAGAAGGCGCATGAGGGTAATTCCGACCAGCGACGCACCTAATCCAAGTAGCGCCAGAATTAATGGCAATCCCATCAATGCAAGCACCGAGGTTTCCGAATTAAGGTTGATTGTCATCAATCTATTGACGAGTAGAGGGGAGGCAGTTGCGCCGATAGCGATTGTAGCAACAATCGATCCAACGTAGGACTCAAATATATCTGCGCCCATACCCGCTACATCGCCCACATTGTCTCCAACATTATCAGCAATGACACCCGGGTTCCGGGGGTCATCCTCCGGAATTCCTGCCTCAACTTTTCCTACCAGGTCACTCCCTACATCAGCAGCCTTTGTGTAGATGCCACCACCTACACGTGCGAACAGAGCAATGGAGCTTGCTCCCATGGCGAATCCATTTAGATAGGAAACGGTGGAAGGGTCACCGAAGAGGTGAAAGAAGAACCCTACCCCTAAAAGACCGAGGCTAGCGACCGCAAGCCCCATGACTGCTCCGCCATCGAAAGCAATCAAAAGTGCTGACGCCTGGCCCTTTTCACGAGCAGCTTGCGTTGTACGGACATTGGCCTTTGTTGCAGCTTTCATACCAAACAAACCCGCAGCTATTGAGCAGAGTGCCCCGCTGACAAAACAAACTGCCGTTTGAGGGGATAATTTCCATCCGAGCAATAAGGCTGTTACCACTACAAACACCGCCAGGATTTGGTATTCTCGCCGCAAGAAGGCCATGGCGCCATCTTGAATCAAGGCAGCGATTTCGCGCATACGCTCGTTACCGTCAGGTTGTCGAGTTATAGTGACGTATAGGATAAAGGCGACGGCTAAGCCGAGTATGCCACCATATGGTGCGTAAGAAGACAAGGTTTCAATTATCATTGATCTCCCTTTTGGACTATGTATGCTTGGGATTAGAAATCCCTATCAGAGTCGTGAATATGTTTCTGGGTACGGCAGACAGATGCCTATCCTGCGGCTTATTAGCTATTTCATAGTACTCGCCCTAGCGGCCCTTCTCTTGAGGAGACGGGGCGACCGGGATAGGGGATTAATACCCCATCCACTGCAGTATAACGTGACCTTCTGCAAATAATCCAGCCTCATGAAGGCTACAGAAAACTGAAGACTCCAAACTCCTACCCTAGCTGTCCAGGTAGATTTTCCAAAGACTGAGATTTTCTTGTTAAGTGCAACCAAGCTTAGTTTTGGAATTTGCGGCCCTCTTTCTAGTGCTGGGGGTGGAAGGTTGATACAAAATATTAGTTTTGTCAGTGCCACTTAGCTATGGGAAAGTGATTAATTTTTCTCCAAGGTTCGAAGGAGTCCTTTGAATTCCCCTTGAATTCCAAGGACTGTTTTTGATGGTCCTGTTAGTTTGAAAAATACCGGACCCTGGGGTGCATCTACGATTGCGGCCAGCATATGAAAGCCTGGCTTGGCTTTTTTTTGCCGTGCCATCGGCCCACCAGAGGCAAGGTAGGTTCCCGGAAGATTGACAAAGGTGACACTTAGGCCGTTAATGGTTTGCTCATTTACTTTTGCAATTTTTGAGGATGGCTGCCCGTCAGGTTGCTCGAATTGACTGAACCAACGGTTGACGTTCGCCTGAACGGTCCCTCCTTGACCAGCCCCGAAATAAAAGATTGCGCACTCCGCGTCCTCAGCATCCCCGGTAATGGCGGCAATGTAGTAGGTTGCAACACGCATGGAACGTTCAGGGCCTTTGATCCACCCATTCGGGGCAACCCAACTGACACCTCCCACATGAACCACATTTCTCGAGGCTTGAGTAGTTGGGGTCCGTTCTGCTTTTACTTCTCCGCTTTGGAAATTACTGGAACAACCAGAGGTGGCCAGTGTCAACACAATCACGGTTTTCCACAGACACTTCAATTGCAAGAGAATGGAATTGCGCATCATTTTCTCTCCTTCAGCTGGCTCACTATTACCTGACGTAGGGTAAATATCTCGCCCGATAATCTATTGGGGAGATTATACCTCAGTGATGGTGACGAGAGGTGATTGGTGTGTCCTTTATCCTGAAATTGGCCTTGCTTGATTCTAGCCCCCTATTTCATTTAAAGATTTTTCTTTTACTTTTAGGTTGGTGGAAGACATATCAAATCGGAAATCAGGCAAGGGATCAAATAGGTCCTTAAAATTTTTAGGGATACTAAGCTGTTCTAAG
>CAZSDV010000006.1:28572-51908 GCA_964605715.1 uncultured Acidobacteriota bacterium | reverse complement strand
CCTCCCGAGCTTTGCTTGGGTTACTGGGAGATAACGCAGAAACTGCAGTCAAGGTATTAAACAGGAAGTGAGGATTAATTTGACTTGTTAAAGATTCAACGCGCGCTTCCATGAGGAGTCGCTTTTGCCTCTCCAAAGTGCGCTCATTCCGTGTGCTATTCCAAATTCTCAAAGGAAGGCCCACCCCAATAGGGGTTGTAAGAATAATCAGAAATGCTGTCCAGAAACTTCCACCTGAGTCTAGATAAAACAATTTTCCTGAAGGAGAAAGTCGGCCAACCCATATCCTGACGATCTCAAGAACGACACCTACAAGAAAGAGCAAGACCTGCCAGTCCATTCCTGGATTAGTAAATCGTCGTCGGATAGACCGATAGAGACTTAATTCAATAAAGGGGGAGTACTTCCAGATCTCTTCTTTATCGGGACAAACGTACCGGACTAAACTCCCAACCATCGCATACAGTGGGAGCATTACAATTGCCATCCATTCTCCACCCACCAAAAAGGCTGGAAGATGTAGCATTAAACCCACAAGTAAGCCCACAACGCCACCGCCCAATAATCCAGCAAGGAAAGTGACTTCTAAACTCAGGTCAGCACCCTGATATCCAGCAACCAATCTAGCAATAACACCCAGGGAAAATGGTACTCCGAGGAAAGCAGCAAATTGAATCTTTTGGCGGGAGTTTCTTTGTTCGACAAACAAAAGATCCTTGAAGGTGCCGAACCTAGCAATGATGCTTGCTAAAGAAGCAATTAGGCCTAATTTAATTAATAGTGTAACCAGCAGCAGGGCCGGAGATGTTGTTGTCGGAAACATGGGAACTTAAAACCTATCAAGGAATGTGAGCGCTGTACTTCCTCCACCCCCTACGAATCTTACAATTTCCAAATGATCTAAAGCCTTAACTTGAACCTCCTTCCAGTGAACCCGCTGAATAACCTTTTGATTCTGTTCCACTGCCACGCGATCCTCCGGAAGACCGAGCCACAAAATCAGAGACTGCACGTTCAGCCCATCAGGAATTTCCTTTGGTTGTCCATTGATTGTAACCTGAATCACGCCGTTTGAACCTCCACCGAACAGCAAATCAAATTATTAAAAGTTACATTCAACAAGAAAAACAAATCCAGTAATATAATTGCGCCAACTGTAAATAGAGTTCTCGCCTGTCGAAACTTTCTTTATCGAATACTATATACACCACCATTCAGTAACAAGAAAAAACTTGACAGTGTTGATTAAGGGCTTTCATAATCATACATTTAGGGGAGATGCTAACACATTTTTGTTGCTGTCATGCTTCAAGACTACACACCCATTCTACTGCATTTTATTGTTGTGGCAGGCTTGTCCGGAACTATCCTGGGTCTATCAGCTTTGATCGGACCCAAGCTGAAAAATAAATCTAAGCTTGCCCCTTACGAATGTGGCATTGCTCCCGTTGGAACAGCTCAGGAGCCTTTTACGGTCAAGTTCTACCTGGTGGCAATGTTATTTATACTTTTTGATGTAGAAGTAATATTTTTCTTCCCTTGGGCTATTGTTTTTAAGGAGCTTGGCTCCTTTGGCTTCATAGAAATGCTTACCTACGTCGGAATACTAATGGCTGGGTATATTTACGTCTGGAAAAAGGGTGCCTTGAACTGGAACAGCTAAACTTCTTTATTTAAGCACATGAACTAAGGACCAGGTTTCTTTTATCTTGTTTAAGTAAGGACACTTACAAAATCCGTCAGTACTTGAAAACTCTTGGCGGTCTAGATATTGACTTTCAAGAATGCGCGGATACATGGAAATGAACTTGACCTCTGAACTTCAATTTGACCCTGTGATCAAAAAATTTAAGGATTCTGCCATTTCGGGCTTAGAAGAAGTGCGAGAGCAGAACGGCCTGCTGTGCTTGACTATATCAGTTGATTCTTTGATTAGCTGTGCGAAATTCCTTAAAAATGACTCCGACCTTAATTTTAATTTCCTTTCGGATATTACCTGCGTGGACCGCTTCCCTTGCGAACCGCGCTTCGAGCTTGTCTACCGCCTTCGGAGTATTCCAAAAGGAAGCGAACTCCAGATATCAGTTCGAGTATCAGGAAGTTCCGCGAAAGTCAAATCGCTGGTGTCCTTATGGCCATCAGCAAATGCCTGTGAGCGTGAGGTTCACGACTTATTTGGAGTTGAATTCCAAGGTAACCCCAATCTCTCAAGAATGCTTTTACCTGAAGACTGGGAAGGTCATCCTCTTCGAAAAGATTATCCAGCTGATGGAACCCAGTAGCTGGTAAGGAAAATGAAGAATGGTTCCGACACTCGAAAAAATTCCTGGCCAAGAAGAGAAGCGGATTCTAAACATGGGGCCCCAACACCCCTCCACCCATGGCGTCTTGCGCCTTGTCATAGAGCTCGACGGTGAGACAATTACCCAAGCTGAATCTCATATCGGATACCTGCACACTGGAATTGAAAAAACTTGCGAAACCTTGACTTACTCACAGGTCATCACTCTAACTGACCGAATAGACTACCTAGCACCCCTCTCAAATAATCTTTGCTACTGCTTAGCAGTTGAGAAGCTACTAGGACTAGACTCAAAGATTCCTCCTCGAGCAAAGTTTTTTCGAGTCTTAATGACTGAATTAACTCGCCTCAACAGTCATCTAGTGTGGCTCGGCACCCATGCTATTGACATGGGTGCAATGTCAGTCCTCCTCTATTGTTTCCGTGAACGAGAAGAAATTTTGAAAATTTTCGAATTTATTTCTGGCCAGAGAATGATGACGAGCTACTTTCGCATCGGTGGATTAGCGATGGAACCTCCACTCGGATGGGAGAAAAAAGTTGAAAAATTCATTAACAGTTTTCCTTCAAAATTAGATGAGTACGAAACCCTCTTGACCAGCAACCCTATTTGGCTAAAACGGACTAAGGGCATTGGACTCTTCTCTTCTAAGGACTGCCTAGCTTGGGCTGCTTCAGGCCCCATCTTGCGTGCCACAGGAATCAACTGGGACCTAAGAAAAGCTCATCCATATTCAGGGTATGAAGATTTTGACTTTGACATTCCAACACGAACCGAGGGTGATGTTTACGCGAGGTACGAAGTACGGATGGCTGAAATGCGCGAATCCATCAAGATTATCAGACAAGCTCTAGAGGGGATGCCTCAAGGTCCAGTTAAGGCAGATGCACCACAATTTGTACTCCCCGACCGTGAAAAGATGAAGACGCAGATGGAGGCTCTCATTTACCATTTCAAAATCATCACAGAAGGATTTCGTCCTTCCGTAGGGGAGGCCTATCAAGCAATTGAATCCCCGCGCGGCGAGCTAGGTTTTTACATCGTAAGCGATGGATCACCTAAACCGTTTCGCATTCACATCAGAGCACCCTCGTTTTCCAATCTGCAAACTCTTCCGAGCATGATCAAGGGGTCACTAGTTTCAGACGCGGTAGCCTGCATCGGAAGCATTGATATCGTCCTAGGAGAAATTGACCGATGAGGTCGAAACGGGAAAATAATGATTTCTCAGCAACTTAAAGAAAAGTTTCAGGTACTGCTGGATCGCTATCCAGTCAAGCGCTCCGCGCTTGTACCAATGCTACTCTTTGCGCAGGATGAATATGGCTATGTAAGCGAGGAAATCATCAAGGAAGTATGTAATATTTTAAGCCTACCACGCATTGAAGTCATAGAAGTTATCTCATACTACTCAATGCTTCGCCGCGGGCCGGCAGGAAAACATCATTTACAGATCTGCACTAACATCTCTTGCATGCTACGAGGAGGAGAATCGATCTATGAACGTTGTCGTAAAAAACTGGGGATCGAAAATAAACAGACCACCTCAGACGGCATGTTTTCCTTGGAAGAAGTAGAGTGTATCGGAGCTTGCGTAGGTGCACCTGCAGTACAAGTTAACTACGACTTTTACGAAAATCTTACCCCAGGAAAAATTGAAGCGATAATTAATCGATTAGCTGACCAGGATAAATAGAATTTCTCTAAAAACATGAGCGACTACAATAACCCTCTGGGCCCAAGCCAGCATCAGGTTCAAGTTCTCACTAAGCGGTTCGCAATTGAGAATTCGGCTTCGCTTGACGTCTACCTTCAGAATGACGGTTATAAAGGTTTACAAAAAGCTCTCACAATGACACCTGATCAAGTAATCAATGAAGTCAAAAAATCAAATCTCCGCGGACGAGGTGGTGCGGGATTCCCTGCTGGGTTAAAATGGGGCTTCGTCCCTCGGAAATCGACCAAACCAAAATATATAGTCTGCAATGCCGACGAAAGCGAACCAGGAACGTGCAAAGATAGGCCTTTAATTGAATATGATCCGCATCAGCTGATTGAGGCTTGTATTATCGCAGGTTGGGCTCTTGGGTCACATCAAGGTTATATTTATGTTCGAGGAGAATACCGTTACTTGATTACAATTCTTGAGCGCGCGCTTAACGAAGCCCACTTAAAAGGCTATCTTGGGGATAATATCTTGGGAACAGGCTTCAAATTTAATCTTTATACACACACCGGAGCAGGGGCCTATGAATGTGGCGAAGAAACAGCAATGCTCAACTCCCTAGAAGGACTTCGGGGCTTCCCTCGTATCAAGCCTCCCTTCCCTGCTAATGTGGGTCTTTATGGAGCACCCACAATAGTCAACAACGTTGAAACACTCTCAAACATCCCTCACATCCTGCTTAACGGGAGCGATTGGTTCGCTAACCTAGGCACCAAGAAAGACGGAGGAACGCGCTTGTTTTGCTTGAGTGGAGAAATTGCTCAACCAGGAATCTACGAGCTGCCAATGGGTTTCCCACTGCGAAAGATGATCTACGAAGTTGGTGGTGGCCTGGAAAACGGTAAAAAACTTAAGGCCGTAATTCCCGGCGGGTCCTCTTGTCCTGTCCTAACAGCAAACGAAATTGATGTCCCCATGGATTTTGATTCTCTCCAAAAAATTAATTCCATGCTAGGCTCAGGAGGGGTGATTGTCATTAGTGAAGATACTTGCATGGTTAGGCTAGCGCAACGCATCATGCAGTTTTATGCCCACGAATCCTGTGGATGGTGTATCCCCTGCCGCGAAGGGACCGCTTGGATCAAAAAACTACTAGACCGATTTCATGCAGGCTTCGGGCGGCAAGATGACCCGGATACGATAGCAGAGGTGGCTGGGAATATCCTAGGGAGATCGCTCTGTCCATTGGGAGATGCTGCAGCTATGCCAACCATGAGTATCGTAAGCAAGTTTCGCCATGAATTTGAAGAGCACATCAAGATTGGAGCTTGCCCACACGACAACTCTGCCAACTGATGACCTATGCGGCCCCCAAGCAAACTAGAACTTAATAAAGGACTAAATAAAATATAGAGATAGCAACAAAATTAAAACCATGGCAACCCCAGTAAATCTTACCATTAACGGCAAAGCGGTTACGGCAACCCCCGGGAGCCTATTGATTGAAGTGGTTAAGGAATTGGGGAGTGAAATCCCCTCATTCTGCTACTATCCAAAACTTTCCCCCCAGGCTGCCTGTCGTATGTGTGTAGTAGAAATTGAAAAAATGCCTAATCTCCAAACTTCCTGTTCCACTTTCGTTTCAGAGGGCATGGTTGTGCATACTGAAACAGAGAAAATCACAAACGCTCGCAAGTCAGCACTAGAGCTTCTTCTCACCAACCACCCACTTGACTGTCCTGTCTGTGATAAGGGAGGTGAATGCGAATTACAAGATATGGTTTTCCGCTATGGGGCCTCCGAAAGCCGATTCAATGAGGAAAAAACGCACGTTGACGAAAAGCAATTCTCTCCTTTGGTCTTCTTTGATGCCCCACGCTGCATCCTCTGCTACCGCTGCATTCGAGTCTGTGATGAAGCAATGGATGTTAACGCACTTGGAATTGCCTTCAGGGGCGCCCTCTCAGAAATCATTCCTAATCAAGATAATAAGCTTGACTGTGAGGAGTGCGGGATGTGTATCGATATTTGCCCTGTCGGCGCTCTTACTAGCGGGCCCTATCGTTACAAAACTCGCCCTTGGGAGATGAAATACACGCCCACTATTTGTAATCACTGCGGTGATGGATGCAAAACTACTTTAGGTGTTCGTAATAATGAAATCATCCGCGCAAACAACCGAGATCAATCTGGAATAAACAATGATTTCCTATGTATTAAAGGTCGCTTTGGGTGGGACTTTATAAATGAAAAAAGACGACTTACTCAGCCCTTGCTCCGGAAAGATGGAGAGTTAGGCACTACATCCTGGAACACTGCCATTGAGTACGTGGCTCGTCAACTTAAGCAAATAGCGGTCCGTCATGGTCCACATGCCATAGCCGTCATCGGCTCCAACCACACTACAAATGAAGAAAATTATTCCCTGCAAAAATTTACAAGAATGGTTCTCGGAACAAACAATATCGACCATCATCGATCTGCAGATTTTTCGGGTCTGGTCACGGCTTTGACTCGTGCTAGAGCAGCTAGTAGATATGCAACCTTAGATGACCTTACTCAAGCTTCAAGTATTCTTCTCATCGGAAATGACCCAACCGACCAACACCCCCTTGTCGCCTATCGGATTCGGGAGGCAGCTCGTTTACGGAAAACACGACTCTATCTTATCAATAGCAAGGAGATAAAACTCCAACGACAAGCAGCCCTAACACTCAAAGTCAAACCAGGCCAAGAAGGATCCTTGGTTCAAGATCTGTTTAATGGAAACATTTCCATCAAAGAAAATACAGTAGAAAAAAAAGCTGAAATTGTCCGTCTTAGTGAGTCACTATCAAAAGAAAATGGCACGATAATTCTCTTTGGAGATGAAATCAAGGGAGGGGACGTTGAGTCGTTAGTCCATTGGGGATTGGGCTTGCCAGGACAGACCAAGTTTATGGCACTTGCTGATGCAGCCAACTCCCGTGGAGCAGCTGATATGGGACTGCTTCCTAACACTCTCCCTGGTTATCAACCCCTCAACAGCGTCGCCGCAAGACGAAAATATGAAAACCTCTGGAAAGGTAAAATACCTTCTCAAGAAGGACTAGACTTGCAAGCGATAACTAACGCAATTTCAGATGGCAAACTAAAGGCTCTGCTTGTTTTTGGAGCCAACCCTGTTCGTAGCCTAGGACTCAATCCCGCCACCCTTGCTAAATTGGAAATGTTAGTCGCAGCTGACTTATTCCGGACAGAAACAGTGGAAGCCGCTGATGTTGTTTTTCCAACCGCAAGTCATGCTGAAAAGGAAGGAACAGTCACCAATACAGGAGGACAGATCCAGCGAATGACGGAAGCTCTTAAAAAACCAGGGGTCAAGACTGATCTTGAAATCATCGACTCCCTTGCAAGACTAATCAGTCAAAAATGGGAAATTGGCTCCCCCACAAAAGTTCTTCAAGAAATCGTAGAAAATATCCCTGGATATTCAATCTCTCTTCCAAATCTTCTTTTAGGAAATGCACTGCCTACCCAGCCCTCTGGCATGGTCCCATCTGTTGCTCATCCAGACTTGATATTTTCATCACACGATACACTTTTCACTTCAGGCACGCTTGGGCAATACAGCTGGGCCCTCAACGCCGTAAATGAAGCTAAAAGGACCACATGAATGGCTTTCTGCAAGACAATCTCTGGCTAGTTGCACTCCTAGCAAAGATCGTCGTCATCTTGCTAATCCTTTTGACTGGTGTTGCTTACATCGTATGGATGGAACGAAAAGTAGTAGCCCACATCCAATCCCGATGGGGACCTTATCGTGTCGGGCCACACGGGTTGCTTCAACCATTGGCTGATGCCCTCAAGTTTCTTTTCAAGGAGGATATAACACCAGCGGGCTCTGATCGCTTTCTCTACCTCCTGGCCCCCTTTATAACTCTTACAATGGCACTTTTAGCGGTAGCTGCCATCCCCTTCGGAAGCTCTCCTAGCGCTTCAGGACCATCAACTCTCATAGCCATCTCTGACCTTAACATTGGACTGCTCTTCGTCCTAGCTGTGAGCTCCTTGGGGGTTTATGGAATTGTGCTTGCAGGTTGGGCTTCCAACAGCAAGTACTCTCTGCTTGGCTCGCTTCGCGCATCAGCGCAGATGGTGAGCTATGAGATATCCTTGGGAGCTGGACTCGTAGGAGTTTTAATGCTTTCCGGAAGCTTTAACCTGCGAGAAATCGTTGAATACCAGAGCGGCTTTTATTACCTGAACGATATTCCCGTATTTCCTCGATGGAATATTTTGCCTCAATTTATTGGTTTTTTCGTTTACTACATCTCAGCTATTGCAGAAACTAACCGTTCACCCTTCGATCTCCCGGAAGCGGAAACTGAACTGGTTGCTGGATTCCATACCGAATATAGCAGCTTTAAATTTGCCATGTTCTTCATCGCTGAATACACAAACATGGTAGTTCTATCCTGCCTGACAACACTCCTCTTTTTTGGGGGGTGGCTTGGACCGTTATTTGGCCCTAGCTGGCTTCAGGCAATTTTACCCACAATTTGGTTTCTCTTGAAGGTTTTGGGATTTGTGTTCCTCTATATATGGACCCGAGGAACGCTGCCTCGGTTTCGCTATGATCAGCTAATGGCATTTGGGTGGAAATTTCTTTTTCCCCTGGGAATTCTTAATGTCCTGTTGACAGGCGCAGTCATTATCTGGCAGGCAAATTGATATACTTATTAATAAACTAATGCATTATCTATTCTACATCTTTGCTGTTTTGGCGGTAGCAGGAGCATTGGCGGTTATACTCCAAAAGCGTCCTATATACAGTGCCCTTTCCTTGATTGTGGTTATGGGATCTCTGGCAGTAATCTATTTACTGCTTGAGGCAGAATTCATGGCGGCGGTTCAAATTATCGTATATGCAGGTGCCATCATGGTGCTTTTTGTCTTCGTGATTATGCTACTTAATGCCGGCCGAGAAAAACCGTCACAAAAAAGTTGGCTGGCTCAGAAACTGGGTCTGCCAATCCTTGTTATCTTTTTTGTACAGATGTTCCTAGTTCTTATTACAGCATTCCCTAAATCAACAGTTTCACTCGGAGGTAAATTTTCCAGCAGCGCGCATAGCATCGGGCGTCTTTTATTCCGAGACTATGTGCTGCCGTTTGAAATCACGTCAATCTTAATTTTAATTGCCATTTTAGGGGCAATTGTACTGGCTCGGCGAGAGACTTAATAACCCAATATGGTCCCAATATCACATTATCTGGCGCTAAGTTTGATCCTCTTCGGGCTGGGGGTAGCGGGATTCCTGTTTCGCCGCAATATTATCACTGTGTTCATGTGTATAGAATTGATGTTGAATGGGGTAGCCCTCTCTTTCGTTGCTTTTTCCCGCTACTGGGGGGACCTATCTGGTCAACTTTTTGTCTTCTTTATTATTGCTGTAGCGGCAGCGGAAGCGGTAGTGGGGCTGGCAATTATCATCGCCGTCTTTCGAGCACGCAAATCGCTAAGCATTGATGATCTCAGTTCGATGAAATACTGATCCTCGAGACCGCAGCAGATTTAAAAACTTATGAACCTCTGGTTGATTCCCATTATCCCGCTCGTTGGAGCCCTAGTAAACGGGGTTTTTGGCCGACGACTTCCACAAAAATTCATCGCCCTTATAGGATGTGGAGCAGCTGGCATATCTTTTAGTTTTTCCCTGTGGCTAGCATGGCAATTCATCAACTCTTCCTCAAGCGGGGCTCCTTTCATTGAAAACTATTTCATCTGGATTCAATCTGGGGGATTTGAAGCTAATTTTGGTTTTTACTACGATCACCTCACGTTAGTCATGACCCTTGTGGTTACGGGTGTTGGATTCCTTATTCATATTTATTCAGTAGGGTATATGAATAATAAGGAAGGTTTTTACCGTTTTTTTTCTTATTTAAACCTCTTCATGTTCAGCATGCTGACCTTAGTAATGGCAAATAATTATCTGTTAATGTTCGCTGGCTGGGAAAGTGTTGGGCTCTGCTCGTACCTTCTTATTAGTTTTTACTTTGGTAAGCGCTCTGCCGCTTCTGCAGGTAAAAAAGCTTTCATTGTGAATCGCGTCGGTGATTTGGGATTCTTGCTCGGAATCATTCTAATCTTTTGGATCTTTGGAGTTGTAGACTTTAAATCTCTTTTTTACCTTGCAGGGGGATTATCTGGAAAAGTGGACACAGGTTTAACAGCTATATGCCTACTCCTACTTCTTGGTGCAGTAGGCAAATCAGCTCAGGTACCTCTCCACATCTGGCTACCTGATGCAATGGAAGGGCCAACACCGGTGAGCGCATTAATTCATGCAGCCACAATGGTTACAGCAGGAATTTATTTAATCACACGCTCGCACATCTTGTTTGAAACCTCGCCATTTACCATGCAACTCGTAGCACTTCTTGGATGCTTTACGGCTCTTTACGCAGCAACTATAGCCCTGGCCCAAAAAGACCTTAAGCGGATTCTTGCCTATTCAACTATTAGCCAGCTCGGTTACATGTTTTTAGCATGTGGTGTAGGCGCATATGCAACGGCAATTTTCCATTTAATGACTCATGCATTTTTTAAGGCTCTCTTGTTCTTGGGTGCAGGTAGTGTGATGCATGCTCTATCGGGTGAAATGGACATCTATAAGATGGGAAACCTTCGCAAATATATGCCTTATACATTTTACACTTTTCTTGTTGGTTCATTAGCAATTGCAGGTGCACCATTTCTTTCTGGATTCTACAGCAAAGAAGCAATCCTTGCGGCCTCACTTGAGGGACCCCCTGGAAATATTTGGCTATTTGGGGTAGCGCTACTCACAACCGGCCTAACCTCTCTCTATATATTCCGTGCAGTTTTCCTAACATTTTTTGGTTCATCTCGATTGGGATCAAGCTTAGCCGGCCCCCCCCAGGAAAGCACGCCATCCATCATCGTGCCACTAATGCTTCTGGCTTTCTTTTCAGTAGCTGGTGGTTGGGTAACTTACAAAGGCTACATGGGGAACGAAGCTCTCAAGGTTTTTCTTCAGCCAGTATTTTCTTTTGGCACACCTAGTGCAGCTGCTGATAAATTACACTCTGCAAACAGTCAAGTATTGGTCTTGCTTTCCTCCCTTGCGGCAACAGGTCTTGGGCTTTTGATTGCCTACTTATTTTTTCTCCGTTTTCCTGGCTGGGCAAAGAAGATCCCGGGCCAACTTGGCTTGGCATACCGCTTAATTTCAAAAAAGTATTATATGGATGAAATTTTCAACACCCTTTTGATTCGCCCCTTGCAGTGGACTTCGGATGCCATCCTATGGAAAGCTCTTGATGTTGGTGCCATTGATAAGGTAGTAAACGGGACCGGGCGAGGAGCTATCATGATGGGCTCCTGGCTACGGAGAATCCAATCCGGCAATATTCGTAGTTATGCCGTCTGGGTTACCCTAGGGGCAGTGATCTGGTTAGGGTATATTTTTTATCGCGACTGAAATCGGTTAGAAAAAATGGACTGGATTCAAAGTCACTTACTCTCGGCAATTATCTTTACTCCTCTCATTGGGGCATTAGGAATCGTTTTTGTAAACCGCAAAAGAAAAAATCAAATTCGCTGGCTTGCACTGATTGCTTCCACTTCCAGCTTCTTGTTGGCCATCATCGCATTTGCGACTTTTCCACCAAGCCAGGCTGGTATGGAGTTTGTGGAGCGCATTCCATGGATCACCACCCCTCGCATCGAATACTTCATCGGAGCAGATGGGCTAAGTCTGTTAATGGTATTGCTGGGCACCCTTCTTACTCCTCTTGCAATCCTGATATCTTGGGAATCAATTGAGCGCCGGGCAAAGGAATTCTTTTTCTTCCTTCTGATACTTGAGACAGGAACACTTGGAGTTTTCCTCGCGTTAGATTTGTTTCTTTTTTATGTTTTTTGGGAAGCAATGCTGATCCCAATGTATTTTCTTATTGGTATCTGGGGTCACAAACGGCGCATTTACGCCACCGTGAAATTTATTCTCTTCACTATGGTCGGGTCAGTATTGATGTTAGTTGGAATTATCTACCTCTACAACCTCACCGGAAGCTTTGCTTTGGAGGAAATCCTAAGCCACGTTTCTAGCTCAGATCACGTACTTTCTGAGACCACACAAACTCTTCTATTTTTTTCTTTTTTTATTGCCTTCGCCATTAAGGTGCCCTTGTTTCCATTCCACACATGGCTACCAGATGCGCACGTTGAAGCTCCAACCGCCGGCTCGGTAATCCTGGCTGGAGTGCTATTGAAAACGGGCACTTACGGACTGCTCCGTTTTTGCCTTCCAATATTCCCCGAAGCAGCTCAAGCTTACGGCCCCTTTATTTCTGTACTGGCCATCATAGGTATTCTTTATGGAGGATTGGTCTCAATGGTTCAGCAGGATCTAAAAAAGCTAGTAGCCTATTCTTCAATTAGTCACTTAGGTTTTATTGTTCTTGGAATTTTTGCTTTCAACGTAAACGGAATTCAAGGAGCTATTTACCAAATGGCAAGTCACGGGATTTCCACTGGTGCATTATTCATTCTTGTCGGAATGCTGTATGTCCGGCGACACAGCCACTTGATTCGTGATTTCGGAGGTCTTGCCGCATCAGTACCACAACTAAGCATATTTTTTATTCTTGTATCACTTTCCTCCTTGGGACTACCGCTACTAAACGGATTTATCGGCGAATTCCTTATTATTCTTGGTGCATTTAAGGCCCGAACTCTTTTTGGAGTTTTGGCAGCCCTGGGAATTGTCATTGCAGCCACTTACATCCTTTCAATGATTCAACGGGTCTTCTTCGGCCCAATAACCAACGAAGAAAACAAACGATTGAGGGACTGCAAGCCTCGTGAGTTATTGATTCTCGGAATTCTAACTGTAGTTATCATAGGGATGGGTATCTACCCTCAACCCTTCCTTCGCAGGCTCGATGGAACAACAAAACAAATTCTTACCCGACTTGAGGGTGGTCGCATATATTTCACCGAGAAGCATAATGCACTGAAACTTCCCGTGGAAATTGAGACGGTAGCTTATCGTCAACCAGAAATTTACTGTATTAAATAGATTATGGTAATTTCACCAGTTCAGTACACCGACCTAATGTTGATCCTGCCTGAACTTGTTCTGGCAGCTTTCGGCATCCTCATCATGGTGGCCGACCCATTCCTTCGTCCAGCCTCGAGGAAATGGTTGGGAGTTGTAGCTCTACTTGGAACCGTTTGCGCAGGGGGTGCAACCGTTATAATGGCTGGACAAACAGGCACGGCGTTCAGTGGAATGATACTTGGAGATTCATTTAGTGTTTATTTTCACTGTCTGTTAATTGCTATCACTGCACTTACCTTGCTCAGCTCCCTCAGCTACATCGAGCAAGAAGGGCTTATGCCTGGAGAATTCTACGCACTTATCTTGTTTGGGGCAGCGGGGATGGGATTAATGGTCGCCTCAGCAGAATTAATCGTAATTTTCCTCGGTCTCGAAATGTCCTCGATATCAACTTATATCCTGGTGGGCTATCGTCGCCAAGAGAAGCAATCAAATGAAGCGTCTCTTAAATATTTTTTACTTGGCTCCTTTGCAACAGCTTTCTTGCTTTATGGTATCGCGTTTATCTACGGAATAACCGGCACAACTAATCTCATTATCATGGAAGACAGGTTAAGTACGTCAATAGGCGAAACTCGACTTGCTCTTACAGCAATGATACTGGTATTTGTGGGGTTGGCTTTCAAGATCTCCTGTGTACCGTTTCACATCTGGACACCTGACGTTTACGAGGGAGCTCCTACTCCCGTCACAGCGTTCCTTTCCGTCGGCCCGAAAGCAGCCGCATTCGCCGTATTCCTGCGTATTTTTTTGGCAGCGTTTGAACCAATCGGCGGTGAAATAATATTCTGGATCTTGTGGATTTCTGCTGCTCTCACAATGACCCTTGGCAACTTTGCTGCACTTACCCAGACCAACATCAAGCGTCTCTTAGCTTATTCTTCCATCGCCCACGCCGGCTATATTTTAGTTGGCTTTGCAGCGACAGGCCCTGAAGGGCACGCTGCGATAATGTTTTACATCACTGTGTACTCTCTAATGAATCTTGGTGCATTCTCAATTGTGACTCATTTAGCAGGAAAAGGTGACACACGGGTGCAATTAGAAGATTTCAGGGGACTTGGAGCCGAGCACCCAACACTGGCAGCATGCCTTGCAATCTTCATGCTCTCCCTAACAGGAATTCCTCTGACAGCAGGTTTTTTCGGGAAATTTTATCTCTTTTCAGCGGCAATAAAATCGGGGTTAATCGGATTAACAGTCTTAGGGGTACTTAATAGTGCAGTATCTGCTTACTACTACCTTCGCGTCGTGGTAATGATTTACATGCACGAGGGTCCGCGCCCCACACCGACTCCGAAAGTCCCCTGGGGGCTTTTCATAGTTCTAGGCTTAGCCACGGCAGGAACATTCTATCTAGGAATTTTCCCTGGATGGCTACTTCAAAAAACCCTGAACTCAATTCCCTTACCTTAATCTCTTTAGAATAGAGTACTCAGTCAATCCCAGCAGGAAAAATTCCATCCAGGAAAACATGAAAGATGCTGTACTTACACCTTCAATGAGCCTTTTTCTTGTTTAAGAAACCTTCACGAAAATTATCGCGAAAGTGTAAAGAGCTAGCGACTCAATAAGAACTAAACCAAAAATTAGAAAAAACTGAATGGCAGGTCGCGCCCCTGGATTCCGGGCAACTCCTTCACAGGCAGCAGCAACTGCCCTCGCTTGAGCAATTCCACAGGCGGCTGAAGCAATAGCCATTGAAAATCCGGCAGTTAAGGCTACCCAATTGACGGCGGAAGAAACAGCGTCGCTTGCAGATCCCTGTGCATAAACAGGTACCGCCAAGAATAAACCAACCATTGCCACAATAATTCCGAATAATGTACGTCTCATTTTTTTCACCTCTGAATATAAATTATTGTCAGTGGGTGGTTTCCTGCCACCCCTCTTGCAGGCAGGACTCACGCTGACAAAATACTAATTAACGACCAACAAAAATTGCGCCTCTGGAAACAACTAGCCTTGCAATCCTAATGCTCTTCAGTTGCAGCAGCTCCAAGGTAAACTGTCGACATCAGCATAAATATATATGCTTGAAGAAGCGAGACAAAAAGGTGAAGACCCATAAAAATTACAGGAATACCAATAGGGACAAGACCTGCAAACACATGCTCAAGTTGCGTGCTTACATTCATATTTGCCCAGAGACGAGCTGACAACGAAAGGATTCGTGCAAAGTGGCTAACCGTCTCAACTACAACCATTATTAAGCTCATCGCCACAACAGGGCCAAGGAAATGCTTTAAGTACTTAAATATTCCATGAACCCTCACACCATGAAAATGATAATAAAGAAATGCAACTAGCGCACACCCAGTTGTCGCTGTGTTTTCAGTGGTCGGAGATCCAAAACCAGGAATAATGCCAATAACATTACAGGCCGCAACGAACAATCCTAAGCTCCCCACTAGCGCTACGTACCTGCGGCTTCCATTCCCAGCCATTTCCTTAAGCATGCTGGCGATAAACTGAACAACAACCTCCATTATCTGTTGGAAATTTCCTGGTTTAGTTACTGAGAGTTGACGCCGGAGAATGATTGCCGTTGCAAAAAGGATTAGCAAGACCAAAACTTGCATCGCAACGTGATCAGGGATCGGAGCTAGAGGATGCTCCGCCTGCATTCCCAGCAAAGCAAGACCGGCTGTCACCGGGTCAGCAAGTAGCTTGTTCAATAAGATCGTAAACCACAGTGGATCAGCTACGTGTTCCAAATCTTAACGCCTCCCCAAATCAACGAATAACTGTCCTACCGATGCTGCAAGTATCCCTGCCGCAGGCACGAACAACCCAGCAACAACCCCCATGACGGGCAGCAACTCAGTCGAGAAAACTAACACGATAAGTCCAAGAATTAATGGATAGCGAATAAAAGCTCTTACGCCTAGGCTTTTGGGGGGAGGTTTCGATGGATTATCGAGAACCATTACGATTCCCTTATGAAGCCAGTGGAAAGTCAATACTCCAGCCGTTGCCCCCAAGGTAAACGCCACCGCTCTCTCCGCTCCCCATCGACCAAATACCCCACAGACAGAGACCAAGGCCACAACGCCCATCCAACGCAACCAGTAAGCCTCACCGAACCAAAGCGGGTTAATATCAATTTTCGAGATTAACATTTTGATTTTTCTTTCCCTCAAACCTTTTGAGCAATCTAAGCAACTCCACCAACCCACCACCTGCTCCAAGCATGCAAAACAGAATTGAAAATATAGGATCTGTCCTGAAGCCGGTGTCCACTAGCCACCCAAGGCCAAATCCCCCCAAAGCTGAGGCAGGAAGAATTAAGCCCAGGCTGGAGTAGAGCCCAACCTTAATCCATAGTCCGCGATAATTTTCTCCTGAAAGCTTCACTGCAGTTTTTATCACCGACGTTACTGGATAAATGGGCGCACAGCCTGCTCTGCTTTCAGAATCACCCAATTCGGGAGAATGCCGATACCCAACGTCAAAATTGTCGTAACGGCCAGTGCCACCCATGTTCCAGGGGATACAGAGAGTTCCCTGCCATCAGGGCTTGGCTTCATGAACATTGCCACAACAATACGGAAATAGTAGTAGAGGGCCACAACAACGTAGAGTACCGCAACCACAGCTAATGTGTAGTAGCCAGTTTCAATTAGAGCCAGAAAGATAAAATATTTTCCAATAAAACCTGCGGTCGGTGGAATCCCAGCAAGAGAGAGTAGGAAGATCAGCATTAAAAATGCACACCCAGGGGATCTCACGAAAAGGCCTGAAAGGTCATCAACTTTTTCACCAGTACAATCTTTCTGGCGCAAGGAAATAATAATAGCGAATGCTCCCATATTCATAAAAGCATAGACGAGCAGATAGATCGCCATACCTTGTAACCCTGTGCTACTGCCTTCCGCGGCTGCTACCAAACCCAGGAGGATATACCCAACATGCGCAATTGAAGAGTAGGCCAGTAAGCGCTTAACGTTGTCTTGCGTCAATGCGGCAAGATTGCCAACAGTCATAGTAATAACTGCAACTGCTATGACAAATATCTTCCAATCTGGATGCAAGGGCCAGATGCAGTCCAGAAACATGCGCATTAGTAATGCAAAGGCTCCAGCCTTCGGCGCCACTGACATGAAGGCGGTGATTGTCGTTGGCGCACCCTCATAGACATCCGGGGTCCACTGATGAAAAGGTGCAGCAGCAACCTTAAAAAAAATCCCAACCGCAATAGTAGCCATGGCTAACCAAACAATTGGACCATTCGATGAAATTTTAGTGAGTTGTTCGGAAATAATATTAATTTGTGTCGATCCACTTAAGCCAAAAAGGAGAGACATTCCATAAAGTAAAATTCCCGAAGAGAAAGCTCCAAGGAGGAAATACTTCAATGCAGCTTCGTTTGAGCGCGCCTCCTGGCGTAGAAAGCCAGCAAGAATATAGCCAGATATTGCCATTAACTCTAAGGAAATAAACAAAACAATAAGATCGGTCCCGCATGCTAAAAACATCATTCCAACCACTGAAAAAAGTAGCAGCGCATAGTACTCGCCATAATGCGCCCCCTCAATCTCCAGATACTTTACCGAAACCAAGACAACTAGAGCTGTAGAAATAATAAAGATCAAACTAAAATAAGTGAAAAAGTCATCATTAACGATTGCCCCCCCAAACCCATGGTAAGGAAGGCCACCCCTTCGCATCCAATCGACAACAACCGCAGTACCCGCAAATGCCAATCCAACTAGGGCAGTAATAGCATTCAAATATTTATCTTTTTTTGCAAGCATGAAGTCAGTAATCAGAATTCCGACTGCAAACAAAGACAGTATGATCTCCGGCTTGATAGCAACAAAATCTTCGAAACGGAAAAATTCGGTCCACATAAAGATAATTCTCTATAAATCTGAAGGTGATGTTTTGTTGAAGCTTTTAAAATTTGGCATCAGTTCATTTGACATTAAGGGTGAACGAATCGCAGGATACCTGAACCCAGAATCATCAAGGGTGTTCCATGCTGGATTTTCAACCTTTTCAATATGAATTTTATTATTTATAGATTTAGCTTCCATGCCCTTCGACGGCAAAGATAGGCCCTTGCCTACCTCAACTCTCTTTGCCTTGGATAGATCTGGATTGACTCGCTGAACAATGTTAGTGACAGCAGGCTCCAAAACTTCAAAATAAGGCTTAGGATAAAGCCCAATCCAGAAAGCCCACACGACTAAGGGTGCAAGGGTTGCAAATTCTCTTAAGTTTAAATCTTTTAGCACCTTATTTTTAGGGTTATCGCAAGCCCCAAACATGGTGCGCTGATAGAGCCAAAGCATGTAAGCCGCACCTAGTATAATACCTGCCACAGCCCATACAGCCCAGATTTTGTTTACCTGGAAAGCTCCCTGCAAAATGGTGAACTCGCCAATAAAGCCATTCAACGCAGGCATACCAATTGATGACATTGTAATAATCAGGAAAATGGTGGCATAGATAGGCATAACATTAGAAATACCTCCAAACTCCTTAATTTCTCGCGTGTGCCGTCGCTCATATATCAGCCCCACAATCAAAAAAAGCGCCCCAGTTGAGATCCCATGGTTAATTTGTTGAATCACACTGCCGCTGATTCCATGAAAATTGAGAGCGAAGATTCCCAGAGTACAGAACCCTAGATGGCTAACTGAGGAATACGCGATAAGTTTCTTCATGTCCCGTTGCATCAGCGAAACTAATGCACCGTAGATAATGGCAATAATCGACAACGTAATCATCACGTTCACAATCCATGGATCGGAACTTGCCTCAGGCAGCATGGAGAGGTTAAACCGGAGAAAGCCATATGTTCCCATCTTAAGCAAAACTCCAG
The DNA here is from genome assembly GCA_964605715.1 of uncultured Acidobacteriota bacterium. GTDB lineage: Bacteria > Acidobacteriota > Terriglobia > UBA7540 > JAPUME01 > JAPUME01. The sequence continues at coordinate 32,976 of CAZSDV010000006.1, read as the reverse complement.
CCAAGATAACTGAGCCTGCAGTGGGGGCTTGAACGTGTGCATCCGGCAGCCAAGTATGAAATGGAAACATTGGAACTTTAATGGCAAATCCAACAAAGAATGCCCAAAAAACCCAGAATTGCAGGTCGAACGGCCAATCATGTTGCATGAACTGCAAAATATCGAAGGTAAGGTTTCCTGTATCAGAATGGAACCGAAAGTAGAGGGCCAGAATACCAAGTAACAAAAGGACAGATCCGGTCAGTGTGTAGAGGAAGAATTTAATGGCAGCGTAAAGCTTCCTCGAGCCACCCCATACACCAATAATAAAATACATCGGCACAAGCATTACTTCCCAGAAGACATAGAAAAGGAAAAAGTCAAGTGCCATGAAAACGCCAAGCATTCCTGTTTGCAAAACAAGAAAAAAGGCATAGTACTCCTTTGCGCGATTTTTAATAGCTGACCAAGAGGAGAGGGTTGCCAAAAATCCAAGTACCGTAGTCATCATCACCATCAGGAAGCTGATACCATCAACTCCCAAATGGTATTGGGCGCCAATAGAGGGAATCCAATCCGCTTTCTCCACGAATCTGAAGACCTCCGAAGAGCTTTCCTTAGAAAACCAGAATGCCAACGGCAGAGAAATCAGGAAGCCAAGAAAAGTAGTAATATTCCCAACCCACCGGATTGCGTTCTTGTTTTCGGAGGGGACTAGAAACAGAGCTAGCACCCCCACTAACGGCGTAAGCAGGATAATCGTCAAAATATGATCATGATAGAAATCCATAAACAACCTCGAATCTGAATCCGGTTAAAAGCTATCTCAATCAACCACGAACGAGATAATAGGCAACAAAACAAAATAATCCAAAAATAATCAGCAATGCATAGCTCTGGACCAACCCAGTCTGCACCAATCGCACAGGGTAACTCATTAAGCGCACCACAAATGCTGTCAAGTTAACCAGCCCATCGATCACCCAAACATCCCAACGGCCTGAAGCCTTGGCTATTATCCGTGTTAACCACGCTGAACCGTTAACTCCTCCGTCTACCACTTTCGAATCAAGCATTGAAAAACCGTTCCCAAGATTTTTTATACGATTTATAAAAAGCGCATCATACAACTGGTCTACATAAAACTTATTAAGCAAAATAGAGTGACTGGCGTGAAGGGAGCTTGTTAGCCGTCCAGGAATTTCAGGATTTTTGACATAGAAAGAATATGCAAAATAAATCCCTAGCGCGGCAACCCCAACAGAAAGTGCCATTAGGCCATATTCAACGCTGTGGGCGTAATGATGTAGCTCAGGAACAATCGGGTTTTCAAAAACGGGGGCAAGGAAATGCTCGAGATGGTTAACCCCACCAAGAACCACTGGCCAGCCCATAAATCCACCAATAACCGAGAGAGCAGCAAGGACACAAAGCGGGATCAGCATAGATTTTGGAGATTCATGCAGGTGCCTACTAACTTCATCTGAATATCGCCGCTCTCCCCAAAAAGTCATAAACAAAAGACGAAACATGTAGAAGGCTGTTAAGCCGGCTGTTGCAACCCCAACTACCCACAAAGGTTTATAGCCCCACGGCCCGGCAAACGAACTCCAGAGGATCTCGTCTTTACTAACAAAACCAGCAAGTGGCGGAATACCCGCAATCGCAAGTGTGGCAAGACCCATGGTCCAATAGGTAATAGGAATCTTGTTTTTAAGGCCCCCCATTTTACTCATATCCTGCTCACCGCTCATAGCATGAATTACACTGCCAGATCCAAGAAACAACAGCGCCTTGAAAAAAGCATGCGTCGTAAGATGAAAAATTCCCGCTGTAAAAGCTCCGACACCGCACGCCAAAAACATGTAACCAAGCTGACTGACAGTCGAATAAGCAAGTACCCTTTTGATATCATTTTGAACTAGACCAATCAAACCTGCAAAAATTGCAGTCAAAGCACCGACAATAGCCACCAGTAATAGTGCCGAAGGAGCCAATACATAGAGGGCATTTGAACGCGCCACCATATAAACACCTGCCGTTACCATGGTCGCCGCGTGAATCAGAGCGCTGACAGGAGTAGGCCCCTCCATTGCGTCTGGAAGCCAAACGTACAGTGGGATTTGTGCTGACTTCCCTATTGCTCCTATGAACAATAGCAGGCAAATGGCAACAAAAACTCCATCCCCTACTTGAAACTGTCCACTCTGAGCCCCATCACGAACCACCCCAGTTACGTCGTTAAAGTTCAATGTTCCAAAGGTGACCGCTATCAGCATTACTCCTAGCAGGAAACCTGCATCGCCAATGCGATTCACAATAAATGCTTTTTTACCAGCATCAGAAGCTGACTTCCTGGCAAAATAAAAACCTATTAGCAGATATGAACAGAGACCAACGCCCTCCCATCCAATGAACATCATAAGGTAATTATTCGATAAGATTAATGTCAGCATAGAAAACATGAACAAATTTAGGTAGCCAAAATACCGGTAGTAGCCATCTTCATTCGCCATGTAGCCCATTGAATAAACATGAATCAGAAATCCCACCCCAGTAACTACAAGCATCATCACCGCTGAAAGCGGGTCAAGATAAAATCCTATATCCACGCTCAAGTCCCCAAGCGTTCCATCCGTCAAACGAAAAGGACCCGCTGGAAGCCACGTATAAAGAACTTTTTCAAAAATGTGATTAGGATGGCCAATCAGCCCAAAAAAACTTCCTACAGCCCAGAAAAAAGAAAGCCCTGGGAGTCCCACAGAAATGATTGATATCTGACTATTTGTAAGGCGCTTTCCCAGGAATAGCTGGATCATTGCCCCCAATATTGGGAGGGCGGGCACAAGCCAAATATTTTCAAGAAAAGTGTTCATAAGTTAACAGCGACTTGCTAGTTCAATCAGTTTTTTTGATGCCGCTACCACTTCAGAAGATCCATGTCGTCAACATTTACGGTCTCACGGTTGCGAAATAAGGCAATTAGGATACCGAGCCCAACGGCTGCCTCGGCTGCCGCGACGGTGATCACAAAAATAGCAAATACTTGGCCATGAACCGTATTGTACATTTGCGAAAAGGCAATCAGATTAATATTTACCGCATTTAAGATTAATTCGATTGACATAAGGACGATTACTGCGTTCCGACGAGTTAGCACGCCGATTACACCAACCGTGAACAACGCCATTCCCAGGAATAAATAATAGTGAACTGGAATCATTCGAGAGTCCTTTTGGCCATGACGACCGCACCGACCATTGCCACTAACAGCAAGAGTGAGGCAATTTCAAAAGGCAACATATACTCCCTGAAAAGAACATTTCCGATCTGCTCCGTGTTCCCTATGAGAGTTGCCTCCGTGCTAGAATTCACTTCAGCGGCAACTATTGCTGCTGTTGCTTCAATCCCAAAGCTATCCTGGCCACGATGAAGGATATACCCCCATTCAGCACCCAACGCTACCACGGCCGCAAGTGCAATCCACCATTGACGATTGAAGCGAGGTTGCTTTTCCGATTGTTCAAGATTTACCAACATAATCACGAACAGGAAAAGCACCATTATTCCACCAACGTACAATATGACCTGGACAGCAAAGAGGAACTCGGCATGCATCAGCAAAAAGATGCCACCGACCGAAAGAAGCGTTATGGTGAGGAAGATTGCACTGTGCACAGCACTGCGCCGGGTTATTGCCATGATCGCAGATGACAGCGTTATTGCAGCAAGAACGAAAAACGCAATATTCGTCAGTTCCATTCGTTGACTATCTCTTATTTCTTGATTGAGATCTCATAAATTTATATTTCACCTAAAAGGGCAACAACAAGCCCGGTAACCAAGATGTTGGCAATGGCTAGTGGGATTAAGTAGTGCCACCCTAGTTTCATCAACTGATCATAGCGGTAACGAGGAAAGGTTCCTCGTATCCAAATGTAGGAATAAAGAAATACATAACACTTCAGGAGAAACCAGATAACACCGGGAACATGATACAGAAAGTTAAAAAATTCTACATTCGGAAAAGGGGGCAACCACCCTCCTAGAAATAAAGTGACGCAGAGAGCCGACACAAGTATCATGCTGGTGTACTCGGCCATAAAAAACAGTGCAAAACGAAATCCACTGTATTCGGTATGAAAGCCAGCCACTATCTCCGATTCCGCCTCTGGAAGGTCAAATGGGGCACGATTCGTCTCTGCCCCAGCCGCAACCAGAAAAACAAAAAATCCGACAGGCTGCACAAAAACATTCCAGATACCCATTGCCTGCTGCTGGCGAACTATCTCGACAAGGCTAAGTGAATTAGAAATTACCAAAACACCGATAATGGACATTCCTAGGGCTACTTCGTAGCTAACCATTTGCGCCGTTGATCGCAGAGCTCCAAGCAAAGGGTAGTGGCTATTAGATGCCCATCCC
>CAZSDV010000006.1:16759-28562 GCA_964605715.1 uncultured Acidobacteriota bacterium | reverse complement strand
TGAACCAACTGCCAACACAAAAAGGACACCTATATTCAGATCTGTAATACGGAACACAGTTGAATCCCCAAAGGGAATCACTGAGAAAACAATAAAGGCTGGAGCAACGGTAATAACTGGCGCTAAGAGAAAAACCCACTTGTCTGCATTTTTAGGAACAATATCTTCCTTAAGAATCAACTTCAATCCGTCAGCAATTGGCTGTAACAAGCCCCAGGGACCCACGCGCATTGGTCCCAACCTCACCTGAATAAAGGCCACAACTTTTCGTTCCATGTACACCATGTAAGCTACCATCAGTGACAGCACTAAAAAGACAGTTGCGATTTGGCCCGTAGCAAACAGGTACGGGTGCTCCCCTTGAAGTTTTTCTAGTATTTCCACCATTTTATGGTCTCAGGTTGGACACTTCTTTTTCTTTAGTATTACTCTACCGTACCCACTTCGGGAGAGTTGGGAGTTGTATCTTCAATAGTTAACGATCCACTTCACCTAATACGATATCGATGGTGCCAATTATCGCCACAACGTCTGCCACCAAGTGACCTCGAATCATCTGATCAAAAGCCTGGAGATTAATGAATGAAGGAGGGCGAATGCGCACGCGGTATGGATGAGTTGTTCCATCGCTAACAACGTAATATCCAAGCTCGCCCTTAGGGGCTTCGATAGAGTGATAGATTTCTCCTACCGGAGGCTTAAGAACTCTAGGAACCCTTCCCATGATTGGCCCAGTTGGAAGCTGGTTTACCGCCTGGATCAGGATCCGTCGTGACTGTCGGATTTCCTGTAACCGGACAATGTATCGATCGAAAGTGTCACCATTTTCCCCAACCGGGATATCAAAATCTAGCTCAGGATAAGCTTCATAAGGTTGTGCCTTGCGAAGATCCCAGGAAACGCCAGAGCCACGCAAAACAGGCCCGGAGACACCGAGCTTGATGGCATCTTCGGCTTTCAAGATACCAATTCCTTTTGTACGCCCTACCCAAATCCGATTTCCGGTCAATAATTTTTCATATTCATCTACCCTACGATCAATTTCAGCGCAAAACTTCCTTACTTGCTTTTCAAAACCATCGTAAGTTTCATACTGGAGTCCGCCGATACGAAAAGCATGAGTTGTTAGACGCGCGCCCGCGTAATTTTCAAAGATCTTAAGGATTTCTTCCCTTTCACGGAATGTATAAAACAAGGGTGTCATGGCCCCTATATCAAGGGCGTGGGTTCCAAGCCAGAGTAAATGGCTGGCAATTCGTTGTAGTTCAGTCAAAATAGTCCGAACATACTTTGCACGTGAAGGAACCTCAACGCCCTGGAGCTTCTCGATCGCTTCACAATAACCCAGGCCATTTGAGACTGCGGCCACGTAATCCATGCGATCCGTATAAGGAGTAAACTGCGGGTAAGTGCGATTTTCAGCAATCTTTTCTACGCCACGATGAAGATAGCCAATAACGCATTCCGACCCAATAACTTTCTCACCGTCAAGCTTCAATATGACACGGAATACTCCATGAGTGGAGGGGTGCTGCGGACCCATATTGATAACGATCTCGTCAGTGTCGAGAAATGTACCTTCTGGGACTTTTTCTTGTTGGATCACTGGCCACTCTTAATTTCAAGGTTCGCCTGAACCCAGGCCTTATCCTGCCTTAAAATATCGTAATCTTTCCGTAGGGGATGGCCTACCCAATCGTCAGGTAGCAAAATCCGCTTTAAGTTTGGATGATCATCAAAAGTAATACCAAACATATCAAAAACCTCTCGCTCCATCCAATCAACTCCAGCCCAAACTCCAGTAAGTGACGGAACGGAATCCCCGTCGCCAACGAGAATCTTAACCCTCAATCGTTCATTTCGGACAAAAGAATACAGATGATAGATAACCTCGAATCGCTTATCCCTGCTGGGATAATCCACAGCCGTCACGTCGGTCGGAAAAGTAAAAGCAATCGATGGGTCATCGCGCAAAAAAAGCGCAACTTCAAGCACGTGCTCCTTCAAAAGAATAACGCTGGGCTGGTCTCGGAAAATAAGAGGGTGGGTAATTGCTGCAGGAAAGCGCTTTTCTATGGCTTCCCGTATAGGGCTTACCCATTCCTCAGGACTGGTCGGCATCTTGGCAACAGGTTTTGCCGCAGGTGTGGGTTTATCAGAAGACCTTGATTCTGGAGTGCCGCCTCCTGCAGGGACCTTTGGTTCATCTATCATTCGATGTTCTTTTGATCCGAAATGACTGGTTTGTGCAACACAACAAAGAACTTAAACTTTTAACATACCCCCGAGAAACTGTCAACATTTGACGGGATCTAGACACCTGAAGTACCAAGAAATAAGAAGCCTACAATTGATAACAAAAATCCCAGCACTCCTTTCCGGATGATATGTCCTAGGACTTCACCCGGCATCCTTCCGAACGGGAAACAGCGGTAGCGCAGGCAATGTCACCGGATACATTGACAACTCCTCGAGTCATATCAAGTAAACGGTCAACCCCAAGTATGATAGCTACCCCTCCCCCAGGAACACCAATGGCATGGAGCATCAAAACTAACAATGGAATGGATCCACTCGGCACTCCAGCGGTACCCACTGCACTCACAATACTCATCACCACCACAATCACCTGGCTAGTCTGGCTCAATTGAATACCAAATACTTGGGCAATAAATAACGTTGTCATGGCCAGGTAAATAGCTGTGCCATTCATATTCATCGTGGCACCCAAAGGAAGTACAAAGCGTGAAATTTCTGAAGGGACCTTTAGCTGTTTCTCAGATACGCGCATTGTGGTGGGGAGTGTGGCATTAGAAGAGCTAGTAGAAAAGGCAGTCAACATCACTACCTTAATAGCACCAAGAAATTTGATGGGGCTCAGAGATGCAAATAGCCAAACGAGAATTGGAAGAACGACAACCTGCTGAAATGCCAACACTGCAAGAACAGCAATCACATACCAAGCAAGATTCCCCAGCAACTCAAATCCGAAACGAGCTGTGACCGCAAAGATAAGACAAAAAACCCCGTATGGAGCAAGCTTCATTACAAAGGTAATAATTGCGGCCACAGTGTCGCTTAGGCCGCGGATAACATTAAACATAACCTGTGATTTTTCCTTTGGAAGAAGCGCTAGCCCTGCCCCGAAAACCAGGGAAAAAAAGATCAAGCCCAACATATCTCCCTCGGCCATAGCCCTAATAGGATTGCTTGGTATGATATTTACTATCATCTCAGTTCCAAAACTTGCTCCTCCTGCAAGTTCCATACTTTGAGTAGCCTTGTCTTGGTAGGTCTCCACTAGGCTTTCACGAATCCCAGTTGCCAATCCCTCGCCAGCCTGAAGCCATTTCATTGAGATTACTCCAATGGCTGCTGCTGCCCCACTAACTACCAGAAAAAAAGTTAAGGTCTTAACCGCAATGCGGGTCAGTTTCTTTGTACCCCCCAATTCAGCCACCCCCAAGGTAACCGATGAAAAAACTAAAGGAACAACTACCATAATCAGCATTTGCAGCCACATTCTCCCAATCGGATCTACTAACTTATCGGTCACTAGCTTGAGGGCGTGGGTTTCATTCCAAAGAAGATTACAAGTAACCCCAACCGTAGCACCAAGAACAAAACCCAAGAATATTCGGGTAGTTACTGAAGTGCGGGTAGCAGATAAGAAAAACTTGTTAAGCCTTTGATTCATGAGTTTGGATAGATTCACAGAAATAATATTTCAAGTGGAACAGCATAATAGCGTTCGTATACGATTAAGGTCAATCTGCATTTAAAAAGCATTTTTATTTTCAATTTTCTCCTGTGAACGTATACTTGCTAGCGACGTTAAAGCTCATGAATTTTCAGTGCTGATTTAACCGGTTGCTCTGGGCTACTAAGGCAGAATTCTGCCTAGAAAGACACAGTGCGTAAATTGAAACTACACTGGCAAATCCTGATCGGTATTGTTCTCGCCTGCGTTGCTGGAACATTCACAGATGCAGATGCGGGTCTACTTGGTATAACTTTTCACCAAGTTTATGATTTCACTGGGACCCTTTTCCTTAATGCATTAAAAATGATCATCGTCCCGCTAATCATGTCCTCCATCATCACCGGCATATCTGGCGTTGGCAATAAGGGGACTCTGGGTCGCCTGGGAATGAAAACAATTCTCTATTACTCAGTAACCAGCCTACTCGCAATTCTCGCGGGTCTTGCCCTTGTGAACGTCATTGCGCCAGGAATTATAGACGGTCACCCGGCAGGCCAGCGCCTGGGCTTGGCTGATAATACTCAGATTAAATTAGATGAGATTGAAAATAGAGGGGCTGGTGATATTGCAAAGGTTTTCCTGCGAATGGTTCCAACAAATATTGTTGGCGCTGCGGCTGATGGCCAAATGCTTGGGCTAATTTTTTTCAGCTTGTTATTTGGTTTCTTTATGACTCGCATTCATTCAGATCTTTCAGAATCACTGAACCGGTTATGGACAGGAATCTTTGAGACGATGATGCACATCACTCTATGGGTTCTGCGCTTTGCTCCTATCGGGGTATTCGGGTTAGTTGCAATGACCGTTTCAAAAACGGGATTTGATGGCTTTCTCCCACTACTTTCATTCTTCCTGACCGTACTATTAGGGTTAGCCATACATAGCTTAATTACCCTTCCCTCACTCTTATACTTCGTGGGTCACGTCAATCCCTGGCGACACACTCGGGCAGTCTCCCCTGCCATATTAATGGGATTCTCTACTGCTTCATCATCAGCCACTTTACCGTTGACCCTGAAATGTGTTCAGGATAATGCTAATGTTTCCAATCGAACTAGTAGTTTTGTGTTGCCGCTTGGGGCGACGGTTAACATGGATGGGACTGCCCTTTACGAGTGTGTTGCAGCGATGTTCCTAGCTCAGGCTTACGGGCTAGAATTGAGTATCGGCCTGCAATTCATGGTCGTCTTAATCGCCCTACTTTCCTCCATTGGAGTAGCAGGAATTCCAGCCGCAAGTCTCGTGGCTATCAGCATAATCTTGGGAGCAATCGGCCTTCCGATTGAAGGTATTGGAATGATCTTGATCACAGATCGAATTCTAGATATGTGCCGTACCTCGGTAAATATTTTCAGTGATTCTTGTGGCGCGGTAATCATCGCTAATACTGAAAAGGAAATCGGTGTGTTAGCCAGGAAAACTGAGGACTCTCAAGGGTAATTACTGCTGCAAAAGGCTTAAAAAAATACAAATCGCCTTATTGCCATCACGTTACTTAATTCAAGCTAGTCTGCTTCTTGGACAAATTTGCCATAGGCCCTAAGGGTTTTAAATCGTTCCCTTAATAGCTGCTCCTCACTGAGAGCAGACAGCTCCTTAAGGGCAGCGGAAAGCCGCGGCTTAATTAGCTCGGCAGTCTTTTGGTAATCAGTGTGTGCGCCACCAGGGGGCTCGGAAATAAGGCCATGAATCAGGCCAAGAGACTTTAGTTCCTGGGCTGTCAGCTTTAAAATCTTAGCAGCTTCGCGCTTATGCTCCCAATCGTGCCATAGAATAGAAGAGCAACTTTCAGGAGAAATTACTGAATAAATGGCATTTTCTAGCATGAACACCCGATCCCCAACAGCAATAGCTAGCGCTCCACCACTGCCACCTTCGGCATGGATTAAAATAATCATCGGGACCGGAAGCTTTGAAATCTCTTTCAGGTTACGTGCGATAGCTTCTGCCTGTCCGCGCTCCTCCGCACCAATTCCCGGATAGGCGCCAGGTGTATCTACCAAGGTGATAATGGGGCGGCGAAACTTGGCAGCCAGCTGCATTAACCGCAAGGCCTTCCGATAACCTTCAGGTCTACTCATGCCAAAATTACGAAAGACTTTCTGCTTAGTGTCCCGGCCCTTTTGCGTCCCGATAACCATGACCGGTTGTTTTTCAAAATGTGCCATCCCACCAATTAAAGCGTGGTCGTCAGCAAAGGTACGGTCTCCATGTAGTTCCTGGAAGTCCTCAAAAAGAAGGCCAATATAGTCAAGTGTAAAGGGTCGCTCTGGATGACGTGCAAGCAACACTCGCGACCAAGCATCTTGACCACTAGATATTTCCTTACGCAAAACATCGACCTGCTGGCGCAGCCGCTGAACCTCTTCAAGAGAACCCGATGATGGCGTTGAGCTCTCAAGCTCCTTGATCTGTTTCTCAAGTAGCGCAACAGAATTCTCTTTGTTGTCCTTTTCAGGCATAATGTTTCCTTGTTTTAAAATACGCCCTTCCTTGCCAAGCTAGAATATTATTCCACGGATTTTTCAAGACGCACCGAGGTTGCTCCACACAGTTTTTTCAGGCGACCTAAGAGCTCAGAGTCAGGACGAATTCCAGTGGGTTGTTGGGCTCTTAAGGAAGTCAAAAAATCCCCCCGGCTCTCCAATTCAAATTCAAGGGGTACGTCTCCAGGATATCCTAAAAGTATCTGCTCAATGCCTTCAAAAAGTGGATTTTCAGCCTTGGCCAGATCAAGGCAGATCACAAGGCGCCCACTCTCTTTTTTCTTTTTATTTTCAAGCGCTTTCTCAAGCTCCTTCACAGATGAGGCAATAAGCCGGGGTCGAGAATCCTCTTCTTGTCGCACCCTTCCACGAATGATTAGCTTAGCATCTGTGTGTACTAACCCCTGAACCTGTTGCCACGTTTTTGGGAAAAAAAGTACATCAACGGTACCACGCTGATCCTCCAATACACCAGCAGCATACATCTCACCTCTCTTGCTCCGGCGAACTCGCAAATTGGTCACAATTCCTCCAAGCAAAATTTCACTATCATGGTGAACCTCATCGAGTGAGCCAGTATTGTGGTGAGTGTATTCCTGAAGTGCACCAGAAAATTTTTCGAGTGGGTGCCCAGTCACATAGAAACCCAAGACCTCCTTCTCGCCTGCAAGTCGCTCTGCCTCACTCCATTCTCTTGCATCAGGAAGGGAGGGAAAAACTTCTGGACCTCCTGCAGTATCCGCAGAAAACAGCCCATGTTGCCCACTCTCTCTGATTCGGTGGCTGCGTTGACCGAATTCCAAGGCCTCTTCAACTCCTTCAGCAAGTCGGGCCCTGCTCGCCCCAAGCGAATCAAATGCCCCCGCTTTATTTAAGCTCTCGAGCACCCTCTTATTAAGTAAGCGTAGATCTACATTCGCACAAAATTGAAATAGTGAGTCAAAACGACCTAGCTTTTGCCTTGCGGCAACAACCGACTGTATAGCAGCATCTCCGACATTCTTGATTGCCGTCAATCCAAACCGTATGTTGTCTCCATCAGGTGTAAATGAACTCTCGCTGGTATTGACATCAGGGGGCAATATCCCAATTCCAACATCACGACACTCGTTCTGATATTTCACGAGACCATCCATATCGCCAATTTCCGCATTGAGCAGAGCTGCCATAAACGCTACAGGGTGGTGGGTTTTAAGATAAGCCGTACGATAGGCAATCAGGGCATAAGCAGCTGAATGAGCTTTATTGAATCCATACCCTGCGAATTGCGCCATCAAATCAAAGAGTTTTTCAGCTTTTTTTCCTGGAACCTTCCGATCTCTAGCTCCAACAAGGAACTTCTCCCGCATAGCTGCCATTTCTTTGTGTTTCTTTTTCCCCATTGCCCGACGTAGTACATCTGCTTCGCCAAGAGAGAACCCTGCCACTCGATTAGCTATCTGCATTACCTGCTCTTGATAAACAATTACTCCATAAGTTTCTTCCAAAATTTCTTTAAGTACAGGCAGGTCGTATTGAACCTTCTTGCGCCCGCTCTTTCGACGTATAAATTCATCAATCATCCCGCCTTGAATTGGGCCTGGACGGTAAAGAGCATTCAAGGCAATCAAATCAGCAAGACGACTAGGCTTGGAACGGCGGAGAATGTCCGCCATGCCTCGACTCTCAAATTGAAATATCCCTGCAGTCAACCCCTTACTCATAAGAGCAAATGTTTTTTTGTCGTCTAATGGCAAGCTATCAAGGTCAACCTTCCCTTTTCCACCTGATTCAATTAATCGACAGACTTCGTCCAAGACCGTAAGTGTGGTGAGTCCAAGGAAATCCATTTTGAGCAGCCCAAGCTTCTCTAGATCTTCCATGGGATATTGCGTGGTAATTTCATCTTTAGATGTTTTGTAGAGTGGGACCACCTCATGCAATGGCTGCGCAGAGATCACCACTCCAGCAGCATGGGTAGATGCATGCCTCACGAAGCCTTCCAACCGCTCGCCGACCTCTATTAACTCTTTCACGCGAGATTCTTTGTCGCGAGCCTCACGAAGAGGTGAAGATTGCGCAACCGCCTCTTTTAATGTGATGTTAAGGGTGGCAGGGACAAGCTTAGCAATGCGGTCAACTTCCTGAAATGACATGTCCATAACTCGACCTGCATCCCGAAGCACGGCACGGGCACCCATTGTGCCGAACGTAATGATTTGACTAACATTGTCTCGCCCATATTTTTCAGCGACGTAGCTGATAACTTCCCCGCGTCGTCGCTTACAGAAATCAATATCAATATCAGGAAATGAGACTCGCTCTGGGTTGAGAAATCGCTCAAAGAATAGACCATACTGCAACGGGTCAATATCTGTGATGTGTAGGGCGTAAGAAACAAGACTTCCTGCCGCCGAACCCCTTCCCGGTCCCACTGGGATGCAGCGATCACGAGCAAATCGAACGAAATCTGAAACAATGAGAAAATAATCCACATACTGCATTTTCTTAATCATTTCAATTTCATTATTTAGGCGGTCTTCATAAGCCTTCAAAGGGTAAGGGAGGAGACCTGCAGCACGCCGGCGTTCCAGTATTGGCTTCCGCAATTCAAATCCATCCCGAGCAACCTTTTCAAAAAAGGTCTCTGGGGTAAACGTAGGCGGAATTTCAAAATGAGGAAATACGTGCGAAGCTTTATCTAGATTAACGTTACATCGACTGGCAATATCAAGTGTGTTTTCCAATGCCTCAGGAACTTCATGAAACACGGCCAGCATTTCATCATAAGAACGGAAAAAAAACTGGTCAGTAGAAAATTTCATGCGGTTCGGATCGCTTAGTGTTTTGCCCGTCTGAATACAAAGTAAAACATCATGCGCGTGAGCATCTTCTTGTTGAAGATAATGGCAGTCATTTGTGGCCACCAGAGGAATACCTGTTTCACGGGAAAGTTTGACAATCTGGGGATTGATCTTTTTTTCTGGCTCTAAACCTTGATCTTGTAACTCAAGAAAAAAATTCCCTTTCCCAAAAATCTCCAGATGATTGTGGGCTGCCTGTCTTGCTGCTTCATACCGTTCTTCCAGGAGAGCCTCAGAGACCTCACCCCGAAGGCAAGAGGAGAGGCCGATTAAACCTTGCGAGTTTTGAGCCAAAAGATCTTTGTCAATTCTAGGCTTGTAATAGAAGCCTTCTTGGTAGGCAAGGGAGACTAACTTCACTAAATTTTGATATCCAATTTCGTTTTCCGCTAATAGGACGAGGTGGTTCGGGCGATCAGAATTTGGTGAGCGATTAAAACGGCTGGTGCGTGTGACATAGACTTCACATCCAATGATCGGCTTAACGCCACGCTCCACCGCTGCACGGTAGAATTGAAATGCACCAAACAGATTCCCGTGATCAGTAATCGCTACGGCTGGCATCTCATAGCGGGCTGCTAGGTCGACCATCCCCGAGATTCGGCAAGCTCCATCCAGCAGACTGTAGTCCGTATGTGAGTGGAGGTGAACAAAGTTCCGGCGCGACATTAACGTTGATTCTATCAGAAGATCTTGGATTTACCAGAACATGAAAAAATCATTAAACTTAAGATGAAATACCATTGAAATAGCTGTTAATAAACAGCCTTGCTGACTGGTTGCCTGAAATTCTCAGACTTTCCTTGTTCTTCTTTTTCTTTTTCTAAGTTTTTGCTTTCTAATCTTCTCGACCAATTCGTTGACAAGGCGAGAAATTTGGGGCTGGGTATTCACCTTGCGGTCAATAATATTTTTGAATACTTGGTCTAAAACTTTCTCGGAGTCAGAATGGGCCGTTAACCCTAGGGCAGCAATTTCAGCTCGGGGAAGTTTGGCACGGATAATTGGATACTTGTAAAGAAAGTTTTTGATCTGATTGCGCACGGCAATCTTCTGGGAAAAAAGTAAGACGAAGTAAAGATGGACTCGAGGTGCCGATGACAGCAAATCGTACCCTTGGCTCGCCAACTCATACCGTTTAGACCTTAAAGCCTTGTTAAGTTTCTTCCCGTTTGCTTCTAATTCCAGTGCCAGCTTGCGCTCCCGAGGCCCTTTCAAGATTTTTTGTGCCAGCTTCCGGCGTCGATCAGTACTTAATTGATGAGTAAGGCAATAAAAATTTAATAGAACGGCATCACTGTGATGGATTTCACCTATTAATCTTTTGACTTTCCTGAACTCATCGCTTGAAATATGTGCATGCTCCAAGGATTTATCAAGGAGACTCCAGATCTTTTTCTTAACCAGGGTACGAATAACAAGAACAGGGTCATCTTCCCGAAGAATTTCATATAACTCCCTGCCTTGCTGTGCCTTGTTAAGGTATGTGTGGCACTGATTTTCGAAAGCTCTCGCAAGCCATGTGGTAGTTCGGGCACCAGGAAAAACTTGCAGTCGCGCCTGGAAACGGTAAAATCGGAAAATGCGTACTGGGTCATCACAAAAACTTTGGTTGTAGAGCGCCCGAAGCTCTTTGCGCTCAAGGTCTGCAACTCCGTTATTTGGATCAAGGAAGAGACCGCGCGAATTAGGATTAAGAGATACAGCCATGGAATTTATAGAAAAATCCCGACGTCGTAAATCATCCGTAATAACTGCGGGTCGCACTTTTGGTAAACCTCCGGGGCGACTGTAGAGCTCTGTTCGGCACATACCGATCTCCACGCATACGCCATTCGAAAAAGTAATGTCGGCACATTGGCGAAGGTTGTCATGGTGTACTCTGGCCAATTCAGTCTTCTTTACTCGGCGGAGTATCTCCCGAGGCTTTCCTTCCACAGCAAAGTCAAGATCACGGACTGGATGGCCAGAAGCAAGATCACGAACTGCGCCCCCTGTCAGATACAGATTTAGACCTGAACGCGCAGCAGCCCTGACCAAATAATTCAATGCTTCAAATTGCGAAGGAGAAAATTGACTTTCGATCAAAAACCAATAGTCACTCATTCGTAAAAGCCCTCAATTCCAATACAAGCAGTGTTGTAACTAGGCCCGCGGATGACAGCTTCGATAAACCTGCTGCAAGCGCTCCTGGAGAACATGGGTGTAAACTTGCGTTGTTGAAATATCGCTATGGCCCAGGAGGGTTTGCACAGTCCGGAGATCAGCTCCTCGCTCAAGAAGATGGGTTGCAAACGTGTGGCGAAGCAAATGAGGTGATAACCGTACTCGGATTCCTGCCTGTCGTCCGCAATTCGCTAGGATCTTCCATAAACCGACACGACTCATAGGCCAACCGCGAAAATTGAGAAACAAATAATCTGGTGAGTCGCCTTTTAAGAGATGAGATCGGCCCCCATGAAGATAGCTCTCTATGGCAGAAAGTGCGGATCGTCCTACCGGTATCATCCGTTCCTTGCTTCCTTTTCCTGTACATCGAACTACCCCGACCTCAATTTGTAAATCCGTAAGCCGCAAATTGATAAGCTCAGAAACTCTCATTCCTGTTGCATAAAGCAACTCAAGGATAGCTCGATCTCGAAGTTTCTTAGCCGAGCTCGCGCCGGGTGGGCATGCCTGATCAAACAACGTATCTATTTCATCTTCTGAAA
>CAZSDV010000006.1:11880-16749 GCA_964605715.1 uncultured Acidobacteriota bacterium | reverse complement strand
AGCTTTGGGGTGTCTAAGTCGCGAGTTGGATCTCTAGTTACCTTTTGTTCTTGGATCAAAAATCGGTAAAAATTCCGTAAACTCACCAAATGCCGGGCAACCGAGCTTGCCTCTAGGCCTCGTTTGTAGAGATGCTCTATGAAGTCTTGGACATCTTTCCGCTTTGCTTTTTCGACCAGAAGGCCATCCTTTTCAAGAAAATCCACCCATTTTGCTAGATCACGGCCATAACTGCTAATAGTATTATCAGCTAAACCTTTTTCGATAGTGAGGTAGTGGAGATAGGCTTCCAGGCTCTCCGGTTGCATTGTCGCTAGGATATTTTTCGGAGGATGCGTCATGATTTCAATTGTCAGATAGCCAAATTAGATGTCTAGGTAGCGTCCAACCAAGCCCCCGCTCAGGATCCCCCACCCAGGTTTTCTGGCTTTCTACAGATTATTTCCTCGTCCGGAAATCGTTTTTTAGGATACCCTTGAAAAACACTCCAGTGGGACAAGGCCCTGGGAAACTTCCTGCGAAAACCCCAAAAAATCACCAATTTTTCTTTCCTAGTGGGGAAACACCCAGGGTTAATAGCGAGGATAATTCATAAATTATTGAATCAAAAATACTTACCCTAAGTCTACCGACCTTAATCACGGAATCTGAAGTGGCCTAGACTCAACGAAAAACATCACACTGCCCGCCGGACCCTTTGATATCCCAAAATTGCGGCCTATAGTAACACAAGCTGCGGGTTGCAACTAATACTTAACTCAAAACCCAACCCCTTCTCCCTTCTTTACTTAGTAAAACCAACCCGAAATATTCAGCTCTAAGCTCTCTGTAAACAAAGAAATAACGATCCAGGACCTAGAAGGCGAAGCTTCAAAGGTTCATCATATGGGCTTCTTCAAAAAACCCAATATCATAGAAATAGTGTATATGAAATACATCTTTATCAACCCACTCTGATAAAGATCAAAAATCCTCACTTTCTCCAATAGATTCAGGCAGGTGAAGATGCCTGGCTCTTTAGATCACAGAAAAAATATCAATAAAGCGTAAAACACCATATCTTCCATTTGTGAGGAAAAGAAAAAATACCTTTATTCTGATTAGGTTATTTTTCCACCTTCAATTTCCACAACTGCGAGTATAGACTGCCAGTTGGTAACTGTTGCAGGTAATCATCTGCCCGGCTTTCCGGGAAAGATAATTTTTCGAATCACTTTAGTTTGGTGATCTGAATAAACCCAGGAACTCTTGAAAGGATTTGCCATGAAACTCGGCGAAATCGCCAGACAGCTAAATTGTAAACTGGAAGGGCCGGCCAATATAAATATCACCGGCATCCGAGAACTGGACAAAGCGAGTGAAACAGAGCTCTCCTTCGTCTCTAACCCAAAATACATTTCTAAAATTCAGACCACGCGTGCAGGAGCCCTTATCCTTGCTTCCAACGTCCCCAAAGCAAGGCAACCCATCCTTAGGTCAGATGACCCATACACGACCTTTGCGAGAGCCCTCGAACTTTTTTACAAACCGCCACCACATACTCCAGGAATACATCCCACTGCGATCGTATCCCCCACAGCAAAAATTGGTAAAAATGCTTCTATTGGTCCGTACGTGGTAATTGAGGACGACGTAAAGATTGGGAACGATGCAGTCCTGAAAAGTTTTGTGGTCATCTATCAAGGTGCTTGCATCGGCCACCGGCTCTTGGCCCACTCACACTCCGTCGTGCGGGAGTTTTGTCGTTTAGGCAATGATGTGATTATCCAGAATGGGGCTGTGGTTGGTTGCGATGGATACGGGTTTTCAAAACAGCCAGATGGATCCCATCGTAAGATCGTTGCTGCTGGAAATGCTGTCATTGAAGACCGCGTGGAAATTCAGGCAAACGCCTGCCTTGACCGAGCCACGGTGGGCGAGACGCGAATCCGCTCAGGAGTCAAAATCGACAATTTAGTTCAAGTAGGACACAGTTGCGATATAGGAGAAAATTCCTTACTCTGCGCACAAGTGGGCTTAGCTGGCTCCACCCGGATAGGGCAAGATTGCGTTCTGGCGGGTCAGGTAGGTGTAGCTGGACACTGTACACTTGGCAGCAATGTTACCGCCACTGCCCAGTCTGGAATTCCAAGAGATGTTCCTTCCGACAAGATTATCTCAGGGTACCCTGCAATTGACAACAAGCTCTGGCTGAAATGCTCGGCAGCCTTAACCAAGCTACCAGAGATATACAGATTCTGGCGTAAGAATGCGCCGAGATAAGCTCTTGGAAAGGATCAAAGAAAGACGAAGTGCAAACCATAATCAGCCTGCAGCAGATAGGTTTAGCATTTTCGGACTAAGGCCGCTGAAAAGCTTCTCAACGCCCATAATTCAAGCGAATCAGTGTTTCCAGCCTTGGGTCAACTGCACAATATTTCCATCGTGATCCTTGAAAAAGGCTAGAGTTAAATGTGGCAAGGGGGGAGGCGTCATAGGTTCGACGATAAATTTAACCTCTTCCTTCATGCGCACATAGTAATCCTCAACGCTATCCACCTCGAAGCAAAAGTGCTTGAAGCCAACGAGTTGCTCTCCGCCTTCTTCACCGGCACCCCCAACCTTATCATCCAAATTAAAAAGCTCTAAATAGAAGCTCCCTAAACGAATAAAGATTACGAGGTCACCCTTGGCATCAGTAAAGGTAAGAGCACGGTCAAACCCAAACCATTTTTTATAGAATGCTTCCGTCTTTAGATTATTTTGACAGTTTAGCGCGATATGATGAATTGCCTTGAGCATACATAGACTCCTGTCTTTTTGATTTCTAAGTTACTAAACCCTGCACACGAAAAGGATGCGGCTAGGATAATTGTTCTCAATTTGATGTCCGTCTTCGTTGTTCGAGCTCTAGCTCACATCGTAACCTGCCGACTTAACTGACATTTTCTCTATCTGCTATTTTAATCCCTCAAGAATTCGCTCACGTACTGTATCGCGTAAGCCCCCCCTGTCCTCAATTGTCAGGCCCCTGGTGGGAACAGGGTCATGAAAGGTAACGTAAACCTTGGCAGGGTGCATGGAAAACTTACCCTTGGCCATTATGGGGTGGGTGGGGGAAACAGTGTTTTTTTATATAAGGGTGTTTTTTATAGCGGGTCCATATGGGATTTCGTGCCAGAAAGTCCAATATCGTTCGCGATTTTATGGTCCTAGCCACTACCTTTCTACTTCCGGAGACTGAAATAGGGATAATTGGGACGCCAGCCTTAATTGCCATGACAAACACGCCACCCTTAAAGCGTTGGATTTTTCCATCAGGGCTTCGCGTGCCCTCAGGAAATGCTATAAACGGCCGGCCAGATTTCAACGCTTCAGCAGCAAGATTGATACTTTGAATTGCGTTGGCCCGATTCTGTCGGTCAATTGGAATGAACCCCCGCATTCGCATACCAATGTTCAGTAAAGGAACATTAAAAAATTCCTTTTTCGCCATAATCCAAACCGGAGGCAAAATAGAAACCAAGGCCGGAGGGTCGATATTGCTTTGGTGGTTAGCAAGATACAGAACTGCTTGGCCCGGCTGAATGTTTTCCTTCCCATGAACTTCAAGTTTTGCGCCCGACAGCCATACCGCCACCTTAGCCCCAAAACGCCCGACAGCGTAGATAGAATCTGTCTCCCTTACAAGAATGGTATAGACGAGCATTGGCGGCGCAGTTAACAAAATATAAATTGCAATGAAAAGCACTACTAAGCAGGCACGAATCATTATTTGGTTCTCGTGGCTTCAATAAGATTTAAATAGGCTTAGCGACTTAAAGTAGGGATCGTCACCCCCTCAAGCAACCCTTTCCTGAGGGCTAGCTGGTCAGAGGTTGGATCCTTAACTTCCTTAATCGAATACAGGGTTCGCTCAATTGGCTCTAAGGTAAACCGCAAGATTCGGATTTTACCCTTACTCCGTATCCGAAGCCGGACTTTTTCACGGGGCTTAAGAGTCCGTAAATCTCTTTTCCGCCAATTCTCAAAAGGGTTACCATTGAGGAAGATAATTTCTTCCCCGCCCCGCAATCCTGCCTCCCAGGCAGGAGAGGAAGAGACCACCTCTGCAATAATGTAGGGACCAAAAAAATTCCTCACTGCCACGAACCCAAGATCGCCGGCCAACGCCTTAGTCCTTTCCATGGACAGACCCGCTTTCTTTAATAGTTGGTCATAGGGTAAGGGATCAACACCGGAAATGTACCGCCCAAAAAAATCCTTAAAGGTTACCCCTGAAATCTCTTCGATGACACGCCGTAACTCTTGCGTTTCGTTGAACCCTCGGTTAGTTTTTCCAAATTCGTAATTCATGGCTCGCATAACATCATCAAGGCTTTTATGATTTTTTGTGGCATCCCGGATGGCAAGATCAAGGAGGTGGCCAACTACCTGCCCTTTGGCATAGTAGGAAAGGCTTCGACTAGGAATCTGATATTTCGGGTATTTGTCGAGCCATGTACTAAGACTTGACCCCCGCAGCGACTGGTAGCGTACAGCAGGGCGTGCTTCATATCCTTCAATGATGTCCGACAAACGTTGATAAAACCTCAACGAGGATACTAGCCCAGTACGAACCAACGTATAATCGGCATAGGTTCCGGTTACCCCTTCAGTGAACCAAAGGGAGTCCGTGTAGCTCTCCTTGAAGTAATTAGGGGGATTCAGTGCTTGAGGGGTAATCCGCTTTGCGTTCCATAGGTGAAAAAACTCATGGGCAATCAGTGAAGCAACTCCTTCCCGGTTGGTGCCTAGGGAGCCTGAGGCAAGGCGCATGGCTGACGAATTACGGTGTTCCATACCACCACCACCCTGCCTTGAAAAATGAAAAAAGAAAGTGTAAGTGGA
>CAZSDV010000006.1:2727-11870 GCA_964605715.1 uncultured Acidobacteriota bacterium | reverse complement strand
TTGTTATATTTATTTCCCAGCTGGGCTTATTTAAAGAAAGTGTAAGTGGAGAAAGGGACATCTTTCATTAGATTTGTTGCATATTCAGTAATCTTGCCAACTAGATTTAAAAGTTTCTTGCGCGAAACACCACTTCCATCATTAGCAACAATAAGCTGGTAACGTGCCCCCTTTTGGCGATAGCTATACCTGCGAAACTTTCCCAACTCTACAGGACTATCAATTAGCTCATGATAGTTTGAAGCAAAAAAACCATCTTTCTCGTTTCCATTAAGAGGAATGCCAACTTTCCAGCCCTTTGGAAGAATAAATTTAATGGTCACAGGAAAGTCGCGCTGGACTGACAGAGAAGGAAGGACTGTTGCTAGATTTAAAAATCCACGCTCGGCATCCACGCTGCTTGAAAATACATCATGACCATCAGCGTGAACCTCGTAACGCAAGGAGAGTTTCGCACACACCTTGCCCGTCAGGAGCCAAGTTTGCTTGTTGAGTTGATGGAGGAGGCGCGGCTGACCATCGCAGGTCGCACGAAGCCTCCGTACATGCTGGACAAAATCCCGAATCTGGTAAAGACCATACCAAGCCGGATACTGAATGACTGTTCCTTCAACTGCATCCTCAAGGGTAACTGTGACATTAATAAGGTGATTTGCTGGATCTTGAACCTCCAAAAGATAATTAACTTTTTGAGGCGCAACACCCCGAGCCTGGCAAGGCACACACCAAGCCAACAAAAACAAAATAAGAAACAACCAGTAAGGAGGGCGATGAAACATTTGATTAATGGCGTAATCTTGGCATGATTTCAAAAATGAAACCACGTCAAATCTGTGATTTCTTTACATGCAAAATCTTCCCTGCGTCTACATTATTTTCACGATCCTGGAGCGCCTGGAGAAGAAGCTCATGAATTGAATCAAATGACCCATTTGACATCACCACCACAATATCTCCACGCCCCAATTTTGGAATCAGGTAATCCACAATTCCCTGGGCACCAGACAATGCCTCTGCTTTTTTTCCTTGTAACCTTAGTGACTTTACCAGGGCAACTAAATCAAGACGATTGCTGGGTTCCAAGGCATTCTTTCGGTGGACAGAAGAAAAAATAATCCAATCTGCATCCCGAAAAGAACTTTCTAGTTCCTTCTGAAAGATTTTTCTCCGCAAAGTATTAGATCGTGGCTCGACCACCGCCCACACACACCTCTTCGGATAGAGTGCCTTTATTGCCTGCAGTGTTGCAGCGATGGCAGTAGGATGATGTGCGAAATCATCAATCACCGTAACACCTGCAGTAATTCCTCGCACCTGTTGCCGGCGACTGATACCACGAAATCCAAGTAATCCCTTTCGGATCGATCTGATCGAGATACCAAGACCTAATGCGATTCGCACTGCTGCAATTGAGTTTGCCACATTAAAATTACCCGCCATTGGGATCATGAACTCACCGAGATTTTTTCCGTCATTGATTAGCTCGTAACGAGTTCCGTCTTGGGTAGTGTGCAATCCGATTGCACGGCAAGATACCTGATCCTCGAACCCGAAGAATTCCACCGGGCAAAAGGCTCCAGTTACGCAGTCACGAACGTTAGAATTATCCCCAGCTGCAACAATTCTTCCTGAACGTGGCACCAAATTAACGAGTCGCCTAAAGGCCGTCAAAACCGAGTCAAGGTCATCGTAAATATCAGCATGATCGTACTCAATCGGATTCAAGATTACCTGTTGAGGTGAGTAGTGAAGGAACTTGGATTTTTTATCAAAAAAAGCTGAGTCGTACTCATCTCCTTCAACAATAAAAATTTTACCTTGGCCTAACTTGAAGTTACTCCCAAAATTCCCAGCGATTCCTCCAATAAGGAAGCTTGGTTCAGCCCCCGCATCTTCCAGTATCCACGCGAGAAGAGAGGCCGTAGTAGTTTTTCCGTGTGTACCAGCAACTACGACTGTCTCAGTTCCACTTAAAAACCACTCTTTGATAATTTCGGGTAACGAGGCGTAAGGAATCTTGCGGTCTAAAATTTCCTCAACCTCTGGGTTGCCACGAGAAAGTGCATTTCCAATAACAACCAAATCAGGTTTTGGTTCAAGATTAGACCCTGAATAACCCCGGGTAACGCAAATACCCAATTTCTCCAGGAAATGTGACATAGGTGGATAAACCCCAACGTCAGACCCAGTCACACGGAAACCACGTGCTTTTAGCATTCCAGCAAGAGCCGCCATGCCCGTACCGCAGATACCCGTCAAGTGCACATGATAAAAATCTGCTCCGGATTTTGCTCTAGTCGGAGGTAACATTAAAGTCTATTCGGGCTTTTTCGAATTTATTCGGATTCACTGGTTGCGCTAATTAAAACTACTATGTGCCAGACAGGGCCTCTTTGGTTCATGCCGAAATAATCCAGGGTCACAGCTTAAGAGGCCAACCAAAATCATTCTAATTTTGAGCGCCGCAGAAAGCTTGTACTTATTCAACATAAAATGAGCAACCTGAATGTCGCTTGGTGTATTAATCCGCTATCCAAATTTGAGGAACGCAATTTTTCACATCCTCTAGTAGCTTTAGGAGATAAAGCAAGGCGCTGGACTTAAACCCTGAGATCATCGGGCCTTAATTGCGCAAACCACCCTAAACCGTTGCTGAGTCAAGAACCGTAAGCTTTGAAGTGCGATTTACCTCTAGCCGAGCTTTAACGCCCAATGGCAATGTTAATGTCCCCGTATTTGCGTGGCCGAAAGGAACGCCGTAGACAATAGGACCTCCAAAATCAGCGAGGACATCAGCTATTACGTCGGTCAATTCGTAACTCTGCTTGAGCCCTGCATCACTGCTTTGGACGCATCCTGGCATCTGGCCAAATACAATGCCGCAAACTTGATCGAGCTTTCCAGCGCGGACTAGTTGGAGAAGCATTCGGTCCACCTGGTAGGGTTTGGAATTAATATCTTCGACGAGGAGTAGCTTCCCGCGCATATCCGGCTCATCTGGAGTGCCAAGTGTGGCGACAATAAGCGATAGGCAACCGCCAAGCAAGACTCCTTCCGCAATTCCTTTGCGCAGCACCGTCCCTCCCTCAAAAGCCACCCAATTTACGCTACCCTCAAGAGAGGCACGAAACGATACCTTATCGTACGCCTTAGGGCCACGGGCAAACTCTTGTGCCACCATGGGGCCGTAAAATGTTACCCAACCAAAATGCTTGAAAAGATGGAGGTGTACTATAGTTAAGTCGCTTGACCCGAGAAAAATTTTAGGCTGGAGTTTCCCTTTTTTGAGCTTCCCTGTAAGGTACCCAGATCCGTACCCGCCGCGTGCGGCAAACACAGCTTGCGTGCCCGGGTCTTCCAATGCTGACAAAAACTCCTGCGTGCGCCGTTCATGGCTTCCAGCAAAATACTTCTCAGTAGCGAATAGGCTATCCGAGTAGCTCGCTTTATAGCCAAGCTGGGCAAGCTCTTTCACGCCACGCAACAGGCTTTCTTGGTTCACGGGGCTTGCGGGAGCAACGATACTAATAGTGCCACTGGACGAAAGACGCAAGGGCTTGGAAAGTTGATTCATTTTGGACAAGTTGAAAATTGGATTGCTGCCTGAAACGCCATTACGATAAACGCCAGGGTACGGGTTGCATCCGGACCGGATGGTACCTAATATAACATCTTATGGTAAACGAACAAGGGCGCAAGCTTTTCAAAGCTGATCTACATATGCACTCATATCATTCTGGTGTGGCGAAACACTTAAAATTTCTCCGTTGTCGGGATTGCTATTCGAAGCCCGTTGACGTCTACCGTACTGCCAAGCGACGCGGGATGGATTTGGTCACCATAACCGACCATGACTCAATCGACGGCTGCCTGGAGTTACTGGATAAAATGGGCCCCCTTGAAGACTTTGTTATCGCAGAGGAAGTCTCTGCCCGGCTTCCTGAGTTCCACCATACAATCCACATCGGTACATATGATATCACCGAAAAACACCACCAGGAATTTCAGAGATTACGCAAGAATGCAAACGAACTCATTGCCTACTTAAAACAGGAGAACATACTTTACGTTCTGAATCACTTCTTTCATGACTTTGGGAGTGCTGAATACCTGCACGACTACACTCGCAAGATGGCCGAGCTATTCAATGTTTTCGAGGTCCAGAATGGATCGCAACAACAAGAACACAACAACTTCATAAAAAGACTTCTCAATAAGTTCTTTGATGCATCACAAAATTACGGATGGGCGGGTGGAAGTGACGCTCATACTCTGCGGCGCATTGGCCGAACATTCACCGCCAGCTATGCGCATGACCGCGAAGAGTTTCTTTCCGATATTCGTGAGGGGCGAACGCGTGTTTTTGGTGCACACTCTGACCACCTCTCACTCGCCGCAGATATCTATGGCGTTATTTTACGCTATTACCCGGCGGTGCTTCTCCCTAACCGAGACAAATTCCCTTTTTTTATTCGTCTGAAAAATATTTTTCTAGCTTTATTAACTCCGCCGTTCCTGATCACGCCATATGTGATAGCCGTGCGCCATAGTCTCATCGAACGAAATAGAATCAACCATTACTCAGAGCTCCTTCAAGCTAAACCAGGCATCCCAACTTAAGTTCTCCACTTCCTTTTGTCATTTAAACTGGCGATGAAAAGTAGACTCCACGAGCAACCAGCTCTACTGGTCCAGTCAAAAATATCGAGTCATTTTTGGGCCACGATATCCCCATTGTTCCAGCAAGGGTGGTGACGGATACTTTGCGCTCAGTCAGACCGTTCAAGATAGATGATGCTGCTTCTGCACAAGAGCCTGAGCCCGAAGAAAGCGTCATGCCCACTCCACGCTCCCAAAAGCGAACATCGATTTTCTTGCTCGATACAACCTTAACGAACTCAACATTTGCTCCACTCAAGAAGTGTGAATTCCTCTCGATTTCTGCACCTAGGCTAGCAAAATCAACAGAGGTGAGGTCATCGACGAATACTGAGCAATGGGGATTACCCATCGAGGTAACCACTACCGGCATTAGGCCCTGGCGAGCATTGGGAATAAATCCAAAAATAGGAGCAGTGATGCGCATAATCCTGAGGGGTATCCTTCTAGGATCGCGCACTGGCCTCCCCATGTCCACCTCAAATACCCAATCGTGCGATGAAACCTGGAGTGGCACAACCTTACGGGCACCAGCTTTTGTCTTAAGGACAACTGGTTTTCGGGGTGCCCTCCGCCTCTGACCTATAAGATATGCGGCGGCAATGCGGGCACCATTCCCAGAAATTTCCGCTTCGGTGCCATCTGCATTTATTACACGGACCCCAAATTGTCCCTGAGGATTAGGGCGATCAGCTACCACCAACAAACCATCTGCGCCAATGCCCATATGGCGATCACAGATCCTCCGCGCTAGTGTGCGGTAACTCTTCCGAAATCCCTCCATAGGCACGACAACAAAGTCATTCCCTACAGCTTGAAATTTTTTAAAAGGTATCTGCTTAGTCACAACAAAAGTTACCCTTAAAAATCATGAAACATATTTTCCGATTAGAAGCTTGAACTTTTTTTTGGTTTTGCTTGAGATGGCCTTGCGGTCAGTTAAAATGGCATGCCTCAAAGCTGACCCACACTTACAACCTCTCGTATTCGGAAGCCGGCGTACGGCTTCGCTAATTATCCTTTGGGCATTATTCGTATTTTTTATAAGAACGGAAACTACCTGCTCAACAGTAACGGCATCATGATTTGGATGCCAGCAGTCGTAGTCAGTAACCATCGCCAATGTCGCGTAACAAATTTCCGCCTCACGAGCAAGTTTTGCTTCTTGCAAGTTTGTCATCCCAATGACCCCCATCCCCCAAGACCTATATAGGTTTGATTCGGCCTTGGTCGAAAAAGCTGGACCCTCCATGCAAAGGTAGGTTTCCTGCGCGTGGAACGGGATCTTCATTGCGCGACACGATTCCGCCAGAACATCCGTCATGCCAGCACAGACTGGATCAGAAAAACTAATGTGAGCGACAACGCCTTCCTCAAAGAAGGTAGAGATTCGTCCACGCGTCCGGTCTACAAATTGAGAAGGAATCGCCATGTCACCGGGCTTTAATTCTTCCTTTAGTGACCCTACCGCGCTAACTGAAATAATGCGCTCAACACCCAATACTTTAAAACCATATATATTGGCCCGAAAATTGAGATCTGAAGGAAGGTACCGATGGCCCTTTCCATGCCGTGCCAAGAAGGCAACCTTGCGGCCCTCTAGCTCTCCTAAAGTGTAAAGGTCAGAGGGGCGACCAAAGGGTGTTGGCACACCTATTAGCTTCGATTTCTTTAGGGCCTCCATCTTGTATAGCCCACTTCCCCCGATAATGCCAATTTCAGCTTTCTTCATTTTTTTCGTTAGCTTTCGAATTGCACCGGCTCCGCTACCATGCTTCGGCCTTCGTCACGCAGGCGTACAGCTGGCATCTGAGGATCGTGCGCAAAGATCACAAGCGTTTTTCGTTGTGCCAATAGTGGCAGGACCCGTTTCTTGTTTTTTAATGTATCCATTGGGTAAATATCCAAAGCAGGAATCCATACGTACGGAATATTTGCTGCCGTGGGTGACAGGTCAGAAATATAAAGAGCTTCCTGTTCTCTTGAATTAACCCAAACACCTTGTAGGTAGCGTGTATGACCTGAAAAAACCTCAACCCGAATACCAGGAACAATCTCTTGATCTCCTTCGAGGAGTGTAACTTGATCGCGGACACCGAGAAAATATTCTGTCTTGTAGCTTGCGCGGTCGCGATCAGTGGGTGCCAAGGCATGCTCCCACTCACCTTTTTGAATGTAGTAGCGGGCACGAGGAAAGGTAGGGACCAAGCTTCCATTTTCATTCACCATTAGATTCCAACCACAATGGTCAAAGTGGAGGTGCGTATTAATCACTACAGAAATATCTTCCCGGGCGATTCCATGCCTTGCCAAATCCTTCAGTAAATTAGTAGGTTTTTGAACATCATAGATACTTGCAGCCTTGCCACTCATTCGATTACCGAGCCCTGTTTCAATTAAAACGTTATGGCCTTTGGTTTGCACCAAAAGACAGTTAAGGGCTAGTCGTACTCGATTCAACTTGTCAGGAATAAATTTCTTTTCCCATAAGACTCGAGGAACAACACCGAACATTTGCCCGCCGTCAAGGGAAAAAAATCCATCAGAAAGAAGCTTCAGTTCAAAGTCACCTAGTTTCATTTTTCGATTCACTTTTCCTCACTTAATTCCATTAAAACACCGGAAAAATTCTTTGGGTGGATGAAGGCTATACTCTCGCCACCTGCACCAGTGCGGGGTGTTTCGTCAAGAAGGACCATTCCTAACTTTTTCATCTCCTCTAGTGTTTTTCTTAAGTCAGGAACAGTTACGGCGATGTGATGAAGCCCTGGGCCATGGCGTTCAAGAAATTTTGCAATTGGTGAATCCGGACCTGTCGCCTCTAGGAGTTCAATTTTGCTTTCGCCAACAAGGAAAAAAACTGCCTTAACCTTCTGCTCATGAATAATCTCTTCCTCTCCTTCTTGCACTCCAAGTAATTTACGATAAGCAGGAACTGCGTCAGTCAATGACTGAACAGCTACGGCAATATGGCTTATTTTTGCCAAAACAATTACTCCAGTTTTATTGCTCCGAGCGAACTCAGGAAATAAAATGCCTAATTAAATCCGGTCCGGTGCATTATCGATTCCACAACTGAATAAGGATCTTGTCTCCGAAAAATAATCTCTTCAACATATCCATTTAAATTTTCAGAATTCAAGCGGTCTTTCATCAAGCCCTGAATGAGTCGGCGCTCAAGAAGCTCCATCAACCGCTTATTCCAACGCTGGCGAAGTCGAGCTTGAGCCAACTCCTTTTCCTGACTAAATTGCGCAAAGTCCTCAATAGCTTGCCCTAGAAGGGCTACGCCCACTCCGTTAGTAGCTGTGGTCGAAATAATAGGCGGAAGCCATGAATTTTCCATGGGGGAAATTTCGAGGAGTGCCGCCACCTCGCTGACCACCCGGTCAGCACCTTCACAATCTGCTTTGTTGACTACAAAGACATCAGCAATCTCCATGATTCCAGCCTTGAAAGACTGAATAGAGTCCCCAGCTCCGGGTACCAGCAAAAGCAGTGTAACGTCCGCCAGCCCCGCAATCTCCACCTCATCCTGTCCCACCCCAACCGTCTCCACCAGAATTATATCTTTACCTGAAGCCTCCAGAACGGAAACTGCATCAAATGTTGCTGACGCCAACCCACCCAGCTGACCTCGACTAGCCATGCTGCGTATGTAGACTTCTTTATCAGTTGCAAGGGTAGGCATGCGTATTCGGTCACCCAGGATTGCGCCCCCGGTAAAAGGGCTGGTTGGATCAATTGCGATAATTCCAATGCTTTTCCCTAGTTTACGGTAATGAAGGGCCAACTTATCAGAAAGCGTGCTTTTCCCAGTGCCGGGTGAACCAGTAACACCAATGGTCAACCCCCCTCCTGTACGTGGAAAAATCGCCTTTAAAAGTAAATCACCCGAGGGGTCGCCATTCTCAATTGCAGAGATGGCTTTGCCGATAGCCCTGGAATCTCCAGAAAAAATTTTTTTTGCCCAATTCTTAATTGATTCCATTTCAAACCTTATTTTCAATCTTCAAAAGATTTCTAGAATCACGAGACTACATAGCGTTTTCCATTACCCGGCGTAGGCCAAGGAGATTAAAATCCCACCAATGGTGAGCCCTTGAAGCTATAGCGCCTGAATCCAAGGGTCAAGAATAGAGGTAGCAATAAAAGATAGCTCCCGTGGACAGGCAGGAAGCTTTCTGCTTCTTGCTGGATAAACGAAAACCACACCGAAGATGATATCATGGCACGAGACAAGATAAAGACACGAGATCAAGACAAGTAAAAAAGAAATGAACTACAGGCGGCTTACAACATTCACAAGAGCTCCGGCAAAACTTCTGTTGCAGATCACAATTCTGACCTTGTCCCTTTTTGCTCTTCCAAGACACGGATCCCCAAGGAAAAGTGCTATAGAACTAGAGATTCTAATCCAAACGGTAGCTTTAGGGTGCGAGGTGTACCTTGATGGGGTGTGGGTAGGCCAAACTGGCCCAAAA
>CAZSDV010000006.1:0-2717 GCA_964605715.1 uncultured Acidobacteriota bacterium | reverse complement strand
CTACCGTCGGCGAACATTACGTCCAAATTAAATGTCCCCAATTTAATAATCTCTCACAACTCATCAAAGTAAAGGCCTTGAAAGCCCAATCTTTCAAGCTGCAACCTACAACAATCAACCAGCAGAACCAAACTTCCGTTGAAGTTATTTCCAGAACAGCCAAAGCTAAGCAAGAGGGACGAAATCACCTGAGAAAAGCATTTCTACTTAAACGGAAAAATAAGTGGACGGAAGCAATCAATGAGCTCCGGCAAGCCTCATTACTTGACCCTAGGAATGCTGATATTCACCGAGATCTGGGAATCACTTTCCTGCTAATGAAAGAGTGGGAACGGGCGGTTGTGGAGCTAAGAGAAGCAATACGGCTAGACCCTGAGTCTGCCGAGGCGCACAATCATCACGGTTATGCCCTAGAGAAAATAAACAGACTGAAAGCAGCGCTGGATTCTTACCAGACAGCTGTCGAGCTCGATCCCAACGATCAAACCTACCGACAGCGATATACAAACATACTGGTCAAAATTTATGCGCGCGACCCCACCTACGAAAAGTGAATTTCTAACCTTTGCCAGCTTCGGAATTACTTCTTGGGCAAGGCAGGAGGAAAAACGAACCGGCTACTGCGCTAAGGCTACCTTTGGTTTTTCCTCAGCAAGAACTTCTTCTAATGTCCGGATTGCCACCTGGCAACCTATGCGATCTACGTCGCGGTGGGTAACCATGCGCATTATGGTGGGATTAATAGCATTTGCAAGAACACCCCTTCTCTTCAATCGACGGGCTATCTCATAGGATTCGATCCCAGCTCTCCGGACACCAAAGATCACAATATTGGTCTTAACCTTTGCCGGGTCAAGCTGGATACCGGAAACCTCAGCAAGGCCTTGGGCTAGGAACTGAGCATTTTCATGATCCTGATGTAGTCTATCTGGTGATTCCTCCAGTGCAATTAAACCCGCTGCAGCCAGCACCCCAACCTGCCTCATGCCGCCTCCAAGCATCTTGCGCACACGACGGGCCCTTTCAATAAATTCTGCACTTCCAACTAGCATTGAGCCGATTGGCGCCCCAAGGCCTTTTGAGAGGCAGAACATCACGGAATCAAACTTATGCGTAAGAACCTGGACAGTGCATCCGAGCGCTGTCGCCGCGTTAAAAATTCGTGCTCCATCCAGATGTACATTTAGGTTCCGAGCGTGCGCCTCATCACAAACCTCTTCTCCTTTATCCGTGGGAGTAACAGCTCCACCAGCAATATTACATGTATTCTCAAGTGAGATTAGTCCAGTTCCGGAACTTTCAGAAGTTTCTGGCCGAAGAGCCGGAGCGATCTCCTCCCAGCCCAGAACGCCATCTTCTCCACAAACGGTTCGAGCTAAACAGCCTGATACGGCAGCCATAGTCGCCATCTCATAGTTAAAGATGTGGCTGCGCTCTCCACAGATTACCTCTTGGCCATGGTGAGTGTGGACCTTAATTGCTACTTGATTTCCCATGGTCCCTGAAGGCAAATAGAGTCCTGCTTCGCGACCAAAAATTTCTGCTGCACGAGACTGCAACTGATTCACTGTAGGATCATCGCGATAAACGTCGTCACCAACCTCAGCATTTGCCATGGCGTGTCGCATCGACGGCGTGGGATGGGTAACGGTATCACTTCGTAAGTCAACAAGATCCATTAGATGTTCCTCCGGCCAATTCGACCTGGTAAACAGACTTAGTCAACAGCTTGCCTCGAAGAAGGCACAGCAAATTCCTGAAAAATTTCATTTGATATCAACAAGGCTTGGTCTGTCAACCGCAACTGATCACCCTCCATCTCAACCATAGCGCAAGCCTGAAGCTCCTCAAGAGTATTCTGAAAATAGCGCGTAATGTCTACCCCAAACTGCTCCTTGATGGCCTTAAGTGACACCCCCTCGAGCTGTCGTAGACCGAGAAACAAGCTCTCTTCAAGGGCTTGTTCAGGGTTTACAATGTAGAATTCTACGCGCGGAGACTTTCCACCACTGCTTTTCTCCACGTAGTCTTTAGGCATAACCTCATTTGACCACCGGGCAACCCCATCAAAGGAATGGGCGCCAGATCCAAACCCTATATAAGGCTCTCGACGCCAATACTTCATATTGTGAAGAGAGCGAAATCCAGGCGCTGCAAAATTCGAAATCTCATAATGTTCGAAATTGGCCTTAAGTAGTCGCTCTTGGCCTTTCCTGTAAGCTTTAACAAAAACTTCCTCTGATGGAATTGATTCTGCGTGGTATCGGGATCCTTCAAGTAATGATTCAGCGCCAAGCCGGCTCTTCATATCGATTTCAAAGAGGTATACTGAAACATGCGCAGGGTGAAGGTCTAGCAACTGATTAAAGGTCAGGTCCAATGACTCAAGGGTTTGATAAGGGAGCCCGACAATTACGTCCAGGTTGAAGTTTGCAATCCCCGCCCTTCGGGCATGCCTAATGGTCTTCACGGTGTCGAGAGGATCGTGGAGTCGCCCCACCGCCCTCAGCTCAGACTCTACAAAGGACTGCGCCCCAATACTAAGGCGATTTACTCCGATATCCACATAATGATCCATATCGCCTGAGGAGACCGACCCGGGCGTTACCTCCATAGTGATTTCTGGATCTTTTGCAATAACGAAGTATTGCTGGAGCATGTTAAGGATCTGACTGATACGCTCTGGGCCCAAAAGAGAAGGTGTCCCGCCACCCATG